>CBDUSV010000026.1:0-16946 GCA_965369885.1 uncultured bacterium | reverse complement strand
CGCCGTGGCAGGCGGCGCATTGGACGTCATAGACCTTCTTGCCAAGGGCGAGGTGTAGCCCGCCGTCGCCGGTGCCGGGTGTGCCTATCAACGCCAGACCCCACCACCCAATGGCGGAGAGCCCGGCGCCAAGAATGACCACCATCACGCCACGTCGCAGCCACAATGTACGCCGCGCGCCTGGTGCCGGTGCCGCCATGAAGTTTCCCCTTTACGCTCTACCAGTGCGAAGATATGGGGGACCGGACCCGTGCCGTCAAGGAGGGCCGTCCGGAGGAGTCTATCGGGGCTTAAATCAGGGGTGTCGACGCCTACAAGCCGAACCTGTTGGCATGGGAATAATATGTAGCGATCCGTGGATCGTTAGCTAAATCAGAAATGAGAACCTCGTACTCATTGCGCGGATTTTCGCACCACAATTGAATGTTTTCAGGCTTCAACATGATGTGCCAAGTTTGCTGACCGGAGGGTTTCGCCGCAAAGGCAGCACACGACAAAAGCGCAACATTCTCTCCATTGTTAGGGTCACGGACAGATCGGTAGCGAATTGCCTTGATTTGTGCTGACCGGGCTATATCAGCGAAGTCTTGGCAAGGGCCATAGTCTGTCAGATCAGTCCATATGCGACTGTCGCGATTCAATGGCGGGGCCGTCAAGTCGATACATTCCGTGGTTTCCACGGACACACGAAACACTGTCCGTTCGACAGCGTTTGAAGGCAGTTTTGTACCAGGTGACTCCGTATAGAACAGAACAGCGTGAAACGCGTTCTCCACCACCAGGGTGTCTATTGTTTCTGCGCCGTAGAAAGCCCCTTCTGGCTGGTTGGCGCGTCTGAATCGTGATCCGATTGGATAAGGTGCGTAACGGAACGGAGTGTAAAGAAGAAAATCCAAATGAGCGCATTCAGGGGGCACTGGTGGTTTTGTGTCCTCAATCAGATGTTCAAGGATTGTCTGTTCTTCCGAGGTATCAACAAGCCGCATTGTGGCGGCCTTGGCCTGAGTCTCGACCATACGCCAAATATCTTTTTTGTAATCAGTGGCGTTAGATGCGAGCTCTGCGCGTGTCCACATAAGCGACCGTGTTTGTGAGTCCTGGAATCGTTTGAATTAGGTCTATTGGCTTCGCACCTAGCGCTAGATTCTCTGAAAGCAGCCAAGATCTCGATGTCTGGTCATCACCCCCGGAGATGGAGTCCAGACTCCGAAACAGGCGTACAAGGAGCTGTCCCAATTCAAACGGCTTGGTTCCTTGAGTGAGAAAATAATCGCCTTTTTTAAGCCGGGATGCAGAGGATGCGGAAAAGCCAAGAATCCGAGCGAGCCTATAGTTTTTTATGCCTAGAATGTCAGCGGCTCGTACCACGGCCTTACTCAGGACATGCTCCACGTCAGAGGGGGATTCTGCACGGCGTTCGCGAATCGGTTGATCGGCCATAATCTTTCTCATGAAATATATAGTTTAATATATTTCTATAGAAATAGAACACGATCGGAGTCATATGTCAATTATTTTAATCGTGGGATTCTATTAACCCATTGAAATATCGTAAGAATTTTCGGCGCGATGCCGCTATTTCTCCCCCAATTCCGGGCCTAGAAATCGCTGCAGCGGCCTTTGTGTTGCCAATCGCCGTAGCGCGTCGGGTCGGGACCCTCGGCGCCGCCGATCTCGCGGGCGGGGGTCTTCGCCGCGGTAGGTGGCAAAGGTGTTTTGGCTTGGTCCTTGCCCTTATCCTTGCCCTTATCCTGGCCCTTGTCTTGGCCCTTGTCTTGGCCTGGGATGGCGGCCTTTTTGTTGCCTTTTCCGCCGCTTAGATTCTTTGCCAGGGCAGGGAGGGGCCACAATTGCAGGGCCATGTATATCCTCCATATATCTAAAAACGGGCGTATCTTGAAGCGGGCGCTATGCATAGGTATGTAAGCATTCCCAATGTGGTTTTCACTGGGGTTTTCATCTTATAAGTCCAGCTCTGCCATGAACCAATTGCGCACCTTCGTCCTTCTTGCCGGCTTGACCGGGTTGTTCCTTGCCATCGGCTATATGCTCGCCGGCGAGGGTGGCATCGTCATTGCCTTCGCCATCGCCTTAGGCATGATCCTGGCGCCGTTGGCGGCGATGGTGGTGCAGATGGCGATCTCGCGCACACGGGAATACCGCGCCGACCGCATCGGCGCCGAGATCTGCGGCCACCCCTTGTGGCTGGCCTCGGCCCTGGCCAAGATCGAGGACGCCGCCGGCCATATCGAGAACGCCGAAGCCGAACACAACCCGGCGACGGCCCATATGTTCATCATCAACCCGTTGCATGGCGGTGGCATGGCGCGGTTGTTCTCATCCCACCCGGCGACGGCGGAAAGGGTGCGCAGGCTGCGCGAGATCGCCGGCGCCACCGGCCCCTGGGGCTGATCGCGCTGATTTCTGGGACACAGCCCCCGGCAACATCGACAGTGCGAACGCCATTCGCTACACCAGTGCCATGACGGCTCCACCACCATCGCCGCGCGCCACGGCGTTCGCCATCCTGGGCCAGACCTTGCACCAAGGCCGGGCCCTGGACGACGTGCTGGCGGCGGATGGCGGACTTGCGCTGCTGTCTGCCCGTGACCGCGCCTTCGCGCGGCTGATCGTCGCCACCACGCTGCGCCGTCTGGGCCAGATCGATGAGGTCATCGGCCATTGCGTTGCCCGTCCCTTGCCCAAGCGCGCCCGCGCCGTCCATGACATCCTGCGCCTCGGCATCGCCCAGCTTTTGTTCCTCGGCACGCCGCCCCACGCCGCCGCCGCCACCACCGTCGATCTCACCCAGTCCCTCGGCTTCGGGTCCCACAAGGGCCTGGTCAATGCGGTGATGCGGCGCCTGGCCCGCGAGGGGTCCGATTTGATCGCGGCCCAGGACGCGGGGCGCCTCAACACCCCGGATTGGCTGTGGCAAAGCTGGTGTGAGGCCTATGGCGAAGTCACCGCCCGCGCCATCGCCACCCAGCATCTCGCCGAGCCGCCGCTCGACATCACCGTCAAGGACGACCCCCAGACCGACAACCTCAAGACTTGGGCCGAACGCCTCGACGCCATGCAACTTGTCACCGGCAGTTTGCGGCGCCGGGCGACGCCGGCCTTGGCGCCGCCGGATGCCGAGGCTGGCCCCCGCCAACACACTCCCATCGCCCAGCTTGCGGGATATGACCAGGGCGCGTGGTGGGTTCAGGATGCCGCCGCCGCCTTGCCGGCACGCCTGTTCGGTGACGTCAGGGGCCGAACCGTGATCGATCTCTGCGCCGCGCCCGGCGGCAAGACGGCGCAACTTGCCGCCGCCGGGGCCCACGTCATCGCCGTCGAGCGCGCCCATGGGCGCCTTGAATTGATCGCCCAAAACCTGGCCCGCCTTAAACTAACCGCCGAGATCACCCACGCCGATGCCATGGCCTGGCGCCCGGCGGAGCCCGCCCCCATGGTGCTGCTCGATGCGCCATGCTCGGCGACCGGCACGCTCCGCCGCCATCCCGATATCGCCCACAACAAGACCGCCGCCGACGTGGCGCGCTCGGTCACCCTTCAGGACCGCCTGCTGGGCGCGGCGATGGACATGGTGGCGCCGGGTGGCCAGTTGGTCTATGCGGTCTGTTCCCTTGAGGTGATCGAGTGCGAGGCGCGCATCGACGCCTTGCTGGCCACAGGCGCGGCGCTGAAACGCGAGCCCATCGCCGCCAATGAGATCGGCGTCACGGCGGAGATGATCAGCGCCGTGGGCGATCTGCGTACCCTGCCGTGCCACATGGCCAGCGAAGGCGGCATCGACGGGTTCTATGCCTGCCGTCTTCGCCGTCTTTGAGGCCTTCACGGCGAAATCCTTGCGGCCCCCAGGTTAAGCTGATAGGAAAATTGCGTGCAGCAACCGACCCGCATAGCGCCGTCAATCCTCTCCGCCGATTTCGCCAGGCTGGGCGAAGAGGTGCGGGCGGTCACCGAGGCCGGCGCCGATTACATCCATGTCGACATCATGGACGGCCATTTCGTTCCCAACCTGACCATCGGACCCGACATGGTGAAGTCGCTACGCCCCTATAGCGATCTTCCCTTCGACGTCCATCTCATGATCTCTCCCGCCGACCCCTTTATTCTGCGCTTCGCCGAGGCCGGCGCCGACATCATCACCGTCCATCCCGAAGCCGGCCCCGACCTTAAGCACAGCCTTAAGCTCATCAAATCCCTCGGCAAATTGGCGGGGGTGGCGATCAACCCGTCGACGCCCACCGATGTGGTCGATGTGGTCTGGGATGATGTCGATCTGGTGCTGGTGATGACCGTCGTTCCCGGCTTTGGCGGCCAGGACTTCATCGCCAGCCAATGCGACAAGATCGAAGCCATGCGCGCCAAGATCGACAGCGGCGGGCGCGATATCGCCCTCGAGGTCGATGGCGGCATCAACCAGGACACCGCGGCCCGGGCGGTCGCCGCCGGCGCCGATGTTCTGGTCGCCGGAACCGCCACCTTCAGTGGCGGGCTTGAAGCCTATGCAAGCAACATCCGCCGCCTGCGCGGCGACGGCTGACGGCTCGCGGTCGCGCCTTGATGGCTGGCGACAGCAACACCTTCTGGAAGCGGGCGCTGGCCCGGGGACGCCGCCCTGCCGGCCAGACCCTGCGCACGCTTTTGGCCATGGGGCGCGATGTGGTTTGCATGACGCCGCTTTATCCCCTGACGCTCGCGGGCCGGACGCCGAAGCGGCTTGCCGTCACCCTTGCCGATCCCTGGCCCGGGGACGCCGGACGCGGCAAAGCCGTCTTGGAAGGCCGCTATGGTTTCGCCGGCCAGACCATCGGCGCCGGCGCCGAGCCGCTGGACGGAATTTGGCACCCGCCGGGGGTAAGTGACGCGTGGCGGGCCGAACTGCACGGCTTTAACTGGCTCAAGGATCTGGAGCTGGCGGGGGGCGACGATGGCCGCGGACGCGCCCGGGACTTGGTCACCAATTGGATCGATCACCACCAGCGCTGGGAGCGTCTTGCGTGGCGTGCCGATGTCACCGCTGACCGGGTCTCGGCCTGGCTCGGGCAATTCGCATCCCTTAACTCCGGCGCCGGGCCTGAATTCGAGGACAAGCTTCTGGCCAGCCTGGCGCGCCAGCGCCGCCATCTCGCGCGCCTGGTCCCCGGAGAGCTTCACGGCGCCGGTCTGATCCGCGCCATCAAGGGACTGGTCAATTGCGAAGTCGCGCTGCATGGCGGTGGGCGGCGGCTCGGACGGGTGTCGGCGCTGTTGGACAATCATCTCAACGCCCACGTGCTCGGCGATGGCGGCTATATCGAGCGCAGCCCGTCCTGCCAATTTTCGGTGCTGCGCGATCTGGTCGAGATCCGCGCCACCCTTGTGGCCGGCCGCCAGAAAATGCCTGAAAGCCTGCAGGTTTCCATCGATCGCATGGCGCCGATGCTGAGATTCTTCCGCCATGGCGACGGCGGCCTGGCCCTGTTCAACGGCAGCAACGAAGAACAAGCCTGGCTGGTCGATTTCGTCCTGACCCAGGCCAACGCCAAGGGCAAGCCCCTGGCCACGGCGCCCCATTCCGGGTTCGAGCGCTTCAACAACTTCCGCACCCTTGTCATCGTCGATGTCGGCGCACCGTCCACACCACCACATGCCAGCCACAGCCATGCCGGCACGCTGAGCTTCGAGATGAGCGCCGGCAAGGAGCGCCTGATCACCAATTGCGGCGCCACCGCCGGGTCCAATCCGGGCTGGCGTCACAGCCTGCGCACCACCGCCGCCCATTCCACCTTGAACCTGGATGATTCCAGCTCCAGCGAAATCTTCGATGGCGGACGGGGCGGCGACGTCATCGGCCGCCGTCCCACCAGAGTGACCTCGGAGCGCCAGGAAGCCGACGGCGCCATTTGGCTCGATGCCAGCCATGATGGCTATGCCAGGCCCTTCGGTTTGCTCCACCGGCGCCGGCTTTATCTCTCCGCCGGCGGCGATGATCTCAGGGGCGAGGATATCCTGATCCCCACCGGCCACGGCAGCGGGCGAAAGGGCAGCGGGCGGAAATTCGCCGTCCGTTTCCACCTTCACCCCGAGGTCAAGGCCTCCCTGGTCCAGGACGGCTCGGCGGCCTTGTTGAACCTGCCCGGTGGCGGTTGGCAGCTCAAGAGCAGCGGCGGCTGGATGGGGTTGGAGGAAAGCATCTATCTGGGTGTGCGCGGCGAGGTCAAACGCACCCAGCAGGTCGTCATTCGCGGCGAGGCGACGGCCGGCAACACCCAGATCAAATGGTCGCTTTCGCGCGTGGCCGACGGCCCATGATCGCAAGCCGGACCCGAAAGGCGTAGACTCCCCCCATGGCCGAGCCCTGGTTTCAATCCCTGATCGTCCCGGCGGGCTGGTTTGCCGCCGTCGCCATGGCAAGCTGGGGCGCCACCGGGGCGGTGCTTGGCATCCTGCAGCGCCGCGCCATTCTCGATCATCCCAACCCGCGCTCGTCCCATGTGACGCCGACGCCGCGGGGCGGCGGCATCGCCATCCTCGCCGTGGTGCTGCCGGCGTGGGCCATCCTCGCGGTGCTGTCGGGAGCGCCCCAGCTTGGCCCCCTGGGACTGGGTATTGGCCTGGATCTATTGCTGCTTATCGGCGCCGCCGTCGTGCTCGGCGCGGTCTCCTGGGCCGATGATCTCAAGGGTCTCGCGCCGTGGTTGCGCCTTGGCGTGCATTTTGCCGCCGTGGCCGTGGTGCTGGCTGCCTTCGAGCCCGACCATCTGGTGTTCCAGGGACTGCTGCCCTGGGCGGCCGACCGCATCCTTGCCGGGCTGATCTGGGTCTGGTTCATCAATTTGTTCAACTTCATGGACGGCATTGACGGCATCGCCGGCGTCGAGACCATCACCATCGGCTTTGGCCTGTTTGTGCTGGCGCCCCTGGCCATGGGCGCAGAGGGCAACCTCTTTGGCCTCACCATCGCCGCCGCCGCCCTGGTGTTCCTCAAGTGGAACTGGCACCCGGCACGGATTTTCCTCGGCGATGTCGGCAGCGTGCCCTTGGGATTCCTGTTGGGATGGCTGTTGTTGGATGCCGCCGCCGCCGGGCACTGGGCCGCGGCGATCATCCTGCCGCTCTATTACCTGGCCGACGCCACCATCACCATCGCACGCCGGCTGCTTCGCGGCGATGCCGTCTGGCGCGCCCATGACGAGCATTTCTACCAAGGCGCGGTGCAGCACGGCCTCGGCCATGGCGCGGTGGCCGGCATCATACTGGCCGCCAACATCATCTTGGCCGCCTTCGCCGTCATCGCCGAAGCCGGGTCCAGGATCTGGGGGCTTGGCGGCGCGGCGGTCACGGTGGCGGCGCTGCTTGCCGTGCTGGCACGGTGGCGCGCAGGAACCGAGCCATGACGCGAATCCTGGTTACCGGCGCCACTGGGTTCATCGGCACCGCGCTGTGTCGCGATCTCAAGGCGCGCGGCTTCCAGGTCTCGGGCGCCGTCCGCGCCTTGGGCCCGGGTGACCATGATCTCTTCGATCCCGTCGTGGTCGGCGAGATCGGCCCCGACACTGACTGGAGCCAATTCCTCGGAGGCATCGACGCCATCGTCCATCTTGCCGGACGCGCCCACGACATGGGCGAAGCGCGGGCACGCCAAGGATCGGAGATCCTCAATCTGTTCCGTTGGGTCAATGTCCAGGCAACGAAGGCCCTAGCCGAGGCCGCCGCCGCCCAAGGGGTCAGGCGCTTCATCTATATGAGCTCGATCAAGGTTCTGGGCGAAAGCTCACCGGCCGGCGGCACCGGCCCCCGGCCCTTCACCGAAGGGGACACTCCGGCGCCACGGGATTCCCATGGCACGTCGAAATGGGAGGCGGAATGCGCGCTGCGCGAAATCGCGGTGGGAAGTGCGATGGAGCCGGTGATTCTGCGCCCGCCGTTGGTCTATGGCCCCGGCGTCAAGGGCAATTTCCTCAGGCTTCTGCGGATCTGCGACGGCCCCTGGCCATTGCCTCTGGCCCTGGTGGCGAACCGGCGCAGCATGATCCATGTGGGCAATCTGACCGACGCCGTCATCGCCTGCCTTGGCCATGACGCCGCCGCGGCCCAGACCTTCTTAGTCCGCGACGGCGAGGATATCTCCACCGCCGAGCTGGCGCGCCGGCTGCGCCAGGGGCTGGGCCAGGCCGAGCGCCTGGTGCCGGTGCCGCCGGTGATGCTGCGCCTTGCCGGATATGTGTGCCGGCGTTCGGCGCTGACCGGCCGCTTGACCGGATCGCTGGTCATCGACGACAGCCGCATCCGCGGCGAGCTCGGCTGGTCGCCGCCGGTCAGCCTCGATGACGGCCTTGAGAGCACAATGTCCTGGTACCAAGCCCAATCATCCCGGCCGGCATGAATCCCCGGATTAAACCTTGGATGAAACTGGGCCCGGCCAATTGCACCGCCGCGCGCTTTGGACCAATATAGCGCCGCCGCCGCGCCATGGCGGCGAGCCAAGCCGCGAGCCAAACCGCGAGCCAAACCGAGGGGGCGATGGACGTCAATCTGCGCACACTGAGCCGCGCCAGTCTAAGCATCGGCCATGATGCGATCATGGCGGCGGCATCCTTCGTGCTGTCGCTCTATTTTCGCCTCGGCCACAATCCTTTCGACTATAGCGGAGGTTTGGCGATCACCGGCACCGTGGCCTTTACCCTGGTCGCCGTCGGCGTGTTTTGGTTCATGGGCCTGCACCGCGGAATATGGCGCTATTCATCCCTGGTCGATCTGCTTCAGATTACCCGCGCCGTAAGCCTGGCGATCCTGATCTTCGTTTTGCTGTTGTTCTGGATGACCCGGCTCGAGGCCATGCCGCGGTCATCCTTGGCGATCAACTGGTTCGTGCTGATCGCCTTGCTTGGCGGCCCCCGATTGCTGTTCAGAATGTTCAAGGACAAGGGCAGCCGGGCGATTTTCACGGCGCCAGATAGCACCCGGATCCCCGTCTTGTTGGTCGGCGCCGGCGATAACGCCGAGCTTTTCATCCGCGCCATGGCCCATGATCCCACCGCCGGCTATCGGGTGGTCGGCCTGGTCGACGACAAGGGCACCCGCATCGGCCGCGAGATCCACGGCCTGACCGTCGCCGGCGACCTGGCGGCGCTGGACCGGGTGATCGACAAGCTGACCGCCGACGGCGCGCGGCCGCAGCGCATCGTCGTCACCGAGAACACCCTGAGCGGCGCACCGATGCGCGAACTGCTCGACCGGGCCGATGCCCTTGGCCTCACCCTGTCCAGGCTGCCCGATCTCACCGATTTCAAAAGCGGCGTCGGGGCTGAGCTCGAGATCAAGCCCGTCGCCCTCGAGGACCTGCTCGGCCGTCCCCAGACCGTGCTCGACCGCGCCAGTATGGAGGCCATGATCCGGGGCCGCCGCGTCCTTGTCACCGGCGCCGGCGGCACCATCGGCGGCGAACTGGCGCGCCAGATTTCCGATCACGGCCCCACCCATCTGAGCCTGCTCGACAATTCCGAATACGCCCTTTACCGCATCGACCAGGAGCTCCGCGACCGCCATGACGGGCTGAGCCAGGCGGCGATTCTGGGCGATATCCGCAACCGCACAAGGCTCGACAGCACGCTGGCCATCGAAAAGCCGGACCTGGTGTTCCACGCCGCGGCCTTCAAACATGTGCCCATGGTCGAGGCCCACCCCTTGGAAGGCATCATGACCAACGTGATCGGCAGCCGCAACGTCGCCGATGCCTGCCTCACCGCCGGGGTCGATGCCATGGTGATGATCTCGACCGACAAGGCGGTCAATCCCACCTCGGTGATGGGCGCCACCAAGCGGATCGCCGAAAGCTATTGCCAGGCCCTCGCCACGGCGGGCGCGCCGCAAGGCGGCGATGGCGCCCGGGCCTGCCGTTTCGCAACCGTTCGCTTCGGCAATGTGCTTGGCTCCACCGGCTCGGTGGTGCCCCTGTTCCAAAAGCAGCTCGCCCGGGGCGGGCCGTTGACCGTGACCCACCCGGAAGTTAATCGCTACTTCATGACCGTGCGCGAGGCCGTCGAGCTGGTGCTGGAAGCCTCGGTGTTGGGCATGGAAGACGATGGCGGGTCCGGCGGTATCTTCGTTCTCGACATGGGCGAGCCGATCCGGATCGCCGATCTCGCCAAGCAGATGATCCGCCTGGCCGGGCTGCGTCCCGGTATCGACATCGAGACCAGTTTCACCGGCCTGAGGCCAGGTGAAAAACTTACCGAAGAGCTGTTCCATGCCGCGGAACACCCCACCCCCACCCGTTACCCCGGGGTGCTGCTCACCGCCTCGCGCAAGATCGACCTGGCCGCATTGCGCGCAAACCTGGACACCCTGGAGACCGCCTGCCGCGCGGGCGATTCAGCCCGGACATCGGAGCTTTTGCGCCAACTGGTCCCCGAATATGCCATCGCCCCGCCGCCGGCCGAGGCGCCGGCCCGCGAACAAAAAGCCGTTCGATGAACCGAAATATAATTTTGCCAACAACCTCTCCAATTGACACAACACCTGGTCCAATAGACATGAGTGAGCCCGATGGCCGGCGATGAGCCCGTTTCAATCACCCGCGCCCTGATCTCGGTTTCCGACAAGACCGGCGTCGCCGAGTTCGGCGCCTTCCTCGCCGGCAAGGGTGTCGAGATTCTGTCGACCGGCGGCACCGCCCAGGTGCTCCGGGATGCCGGCGTCCCGGTCAAGGACATCGCCGAGCACACCGGCTTTGCCGAGATGATGGACGGACGGGTCAAGACCCTGCACCCCATCATTCATGGCGGCATCCTGGGGCGCCGCGACAATTCCGATGACCTAGCCGCCATGGCCGAGCACGGCATCGCCGCCATCGATCTGGTGGCGATCAACCTCTATCCGTTCGAGGCGACAGTGGCCAAGGGCGCCGACTTCGCCACCTGCATCGAGAATATAGATATCGGCGGCCCGGCCCTGATTCGCGCCGCCGCCAAGAACCATTCCGCCGTCACCGTGGTGACCGATGCGGCCGACTACGCGGACATCATGGCGGCGATGGAGGACGGCAACGGCGCCACCGGTTTGGAGCTGCGCCGCCAACTCGCGGCCCGGGCATTTGGCCGCACCGCGGCCTATGACGCCGCCATTGGCGCCTGGTTCGCCGCCCATGAGGGCGAGATGTTCCCACGCCATCTCACGGTTTCGGGCCAGTTGCGCCAAAAGCTCCGTTACGGCGAGAACCCGCACCAAGATGCGGCGATCTATGTGGATGCGGCCAAGCCCCGGCCCGGCGCCGTCAATGCCCAACAGCTGCAAGGCAAGGCGCTCAGCTTCAACAACCTCAACGACACCGATGCCGCCTTCGAGCTGGTGTCGGAATTCACCGAGCCCGCCGTCGCCATCATCAAACACGCCAATCCCTGTGGCGTCGCCTTGGATCCGGACCTCACCCGGGCCTATCTGAAGGCGCTGGCGTCGGATCCGCAGAGCGCCTTCGGCGGCATCGTCGCCGCCAACCGGACCATCGACGGCGCCACCGCCGCCGAGATTGCCAAGCTGTTCACCGAAGTGGTGATCGCACCCGATCTCGACGACGACGCGCGCGAAGTGTTCGCGGCCAAGAAGAACCTGCGGGTGCTGGTCACCGGCGCCATGGCCGAGGCCGCCGCCCAGGGCATGACCGTGCGCTCCCTGGCCGGCGGACTGTTGCTGCAGACCCGCGACCATGGCCGCATCACCGCCGATGATCTCAAGCTCGTCACCAAGAAAGAGCCGACGGCGGCCCAGATCAAGGATCTGTTGTTCGCGTTTACGGTGTGCAAGCACGTCAAGTCCAACGCCATCGTCTATGGCCATGACGGCGCCACCGTCGGCATCGGCGCCGGCCAGATGAGCCGGGTCGATTCCTCGCGCATCGCCGCCGCCAAGGCCGCCGAGGGCGCCCAGGCCATGGGTGAAAAACAGAGCCGCGCCAAGGGTTCCGTGGTGGCTTCCGACGCCTTCTTCCCGTTCCCCGACGGCCTGTTGGCGGCCGCCGAGGCCGGCGCCGAAGCGGTGATTCAACCGGGCGGTTCGATCAGGGATGATGACGTCATCAAAGCCGCCGACGAGGCGGGCCTCGCCATGGTGTTCACCGGCATGCGACATTTTCGCCACTAAGCCGGGGCGTTGAGGGCGGGGAGAGCCCCCTATCCGGTGATCAGGAGACGCAGCTCGCGGGTGATGACCCCGAGCATGGCAAGATCGTGGGATCCCGCCGCCCGCAATTCGTCGAGGATAAGTTCGACCCGCTTCACCGCGCCTTCACGGGCAGCGGTCCATGCCTCCATGGTGGCGCCGGCGCCAAGAACCGTGGTGGTGAGTTGGCCCTGGAGCATGAACAATTCATCGACGATGGCGCTGATCGCCTGCTTCTGCCAGTGGGTTTTCGTATCCATCGCCAGGGCGGTTGTTCGCAACCAGTCGAAACCGAATTTCGTCCCCAGGGCAAAATAAAATTCCGCGACCTTCTTGACCGCCTTGGTATCGCCGCCGGCGATGGAGACCACCTCACAGCCGGAAATCAGCACATCAAGCGACGCCATATTCCCCGCCAGTTGCCTTGGAACCCCGGCATCGGCATAGGCCTGGCTTTTCCGGGTCATGGCATCGCAAAGTTCGGGCGACGCCACGTCGGCCAGGCACGCGGTCAATTTTTCGATGCCGGGCCGGAACCGGGCGATGGTCTTGGCGATATCGATCGGCTGCGGCGTGTTGCGCAGGAACCATCGGGTGGTGTGTTCCACCAGGCGGCCGACCTCGATCATCATCGTGGTCTGGACAGCGGCATCGACCTTGTTATCCAGCGCTTCGATGTCGCGCAACACCCCGCGGGCGGCGAAGGCGCCATCGACGGCGGCATAGGCGCGGGCCACGGCGCCGGCGCCATGGCCGGTTTTTTCCCTGATTTCATTGACGAAGGTGGGGCCGACACAATTCACCATGGCGTTGACGAAACCGGTGGCGATTAGCTCGCGGCGAAGCGGATGGTTGGCGATGGCGGCGGCGTAGCGCGTCCTGAGCGCGGCGGGGAAATATTGCTTGAGGTCTTCGAGCAGCACCGCGTCATCGGGAAGATCGCTGTCGAGCAGCTGGTCATAAAGGTCGAGCTTGCCATAGGCCAGCAGAATCGCGCTTTCGGGCCGGGTGAGGCCGCAATTATGGGCCGCGAGCTCGGCCAATGTCTCATCATTGGGCAGAAATTCGATGGCGCGGTCGAGCCTCCCTGAGCGTTCAAGACCACGCATGAGGCGGGCCTGGGCGTCGAGAAGCTCGACGCCGCGGGCCTGGGCGATGGATAGCGCCTGGGTCTGGAGATAGTTGTCGCGCAGCACCTGGCCGGCCACCTCGGTGGTCATCTTTCGCAGAAGCACATCGCGTTGCTTCATGGTCAGGGACCCGCCATCGACGGCGCCGCGGAGCAGTATCTTGATGTTGACCTCGTGGTCCGAGGTGTCGACCCCCGCCGAATTGTCGATGGCGTCGCTGTTGAGCCTGCAGCCGGCGTTGCGGTCGGCCTCGATGCGGCCGAACTCGGTGACCCCGAGATTGGCGCCTTCGCCGATCACCCGGCAGCGCAAATCCCTGGCAGCGACACGGATCGAATCATTGGTGCGGTCATCGGCATCCATGTGCCGTTCGCTACTGGCCTTGACGAAGGTGCCGATGCCGCCGAACCACAACAAATCGGTCTGGGCTGTGAGGATGGCCCGGATCAGCGCGTCGGGGGTAACTTTATCCTGCGACAAACCGACCAGCGTCTTCATCTCGGCCGTAAGCGTGATCGACTTGGCCTTGCGGTCGAAGACGCCGCCGCCCTTTGAAATCAATGACTTGTCGTAATCGCCCCAGGAGGACCGCGGCAGCTTGAACAAGCGTTTGCGCTCAACGAAACTTGCCGCCGCATCCGGGTCCGGGTCGATCAGGATATGCAGGTGGTTGAAGGCGGCCACCAGCTTGATGTGGCGGGACAACAGCATGCCGTTGCCAAACACGTCACCGGACATGTCGCCGACCCCGATCACGGTGAAATCGGTCTTTTGGGTGTCATGGCCAAGCTCGCGGAAATGGCGTTTCACCGATTCCCAGGCGCCGCGCGCCGTGATCCCCATCTTCTTGTGGTCGTAGCCGACGGACCCACCTGAAGCAAATGCGTCGTCGAGCCAGAAGCCGTATTCGCGGGCAAGTCCATTGGCGATATCGGAAAAGGAAGCCGTGCCCTTGTCGGCCGCCACCACCAGATAGGGATCATCGCCGTCATGGCGGACGACGTTCCGGGGCGGCGTGATCTTGTCGCCGGCACGATTGTCGGTAAGGTCCAACATGCCCCGGATCAGGGTCTTGTAACAGCTTATGCCTTCTTCCAGCAGCGCCTGGCGCCCGCCAGTTGCGGGTGGCTGCTTGACCACGAAGCCGCCCTTGGCGCCGACCGGGACGATCACCGCGTTCTTGACCATTTGCGCCTTCATCAGGCCGAGGATTTCGGTGCGGAAATCCTCGCGGCGGTCCGACCACCGGATGCCGCCGCGGGCGATGCGGCCACCGCGCAGATGGATGCCTTCCATGGCCGGCGAATAGACGAAGATTTCCGCCATCGGGCGCGGCGCCGGCAGCTCTTCGATCTCGGCGCTGGCGAGCTTGAAGGAAACATAGGGCTTGGGCCCGCCGTCATCGCCGGTCTGATAGAAGTTGGTCCTTTGCGTCACCAGCACGAGATTGAGGAAACGCCTGAGAATGCGGTCGTGATCCAGGCTATCGACCTGGTCCAAGGCGTTCTCGAAGCTGGTCTTGAGTTTGCGGGCACGGGCTTTGTGGGCGCGGGCGCGGGAATTGTTGCCGCGCCCGGGCGCGAAACGGTGGCTGAAGATTTCGACCAGCATGCAGGCGAAGCGCGGATTGGCAAGCAGGGTCTGCTCCATATAGTCCTGGCTGAAGGGGATCCCGGCCTGGCGCAGATATTTGCCGTAGGCGCGCAACACCACGGTCTCGCGCCATCCGAGCCCGGCGGCCATGACCAGGCCGTTGAAGCCGTCATCTTCGATCTCGCCCGACTGCACGCGGATGAAGGCGTCCTCGAACTTGTCCTTGATGGCATCGATATCGACCTTGCCGCCGTGGCATATCTCGAGACCGAAATCGTGGATCCACACGCCTTCCTCGTTGTGCGCGGTCTCGATCTGATGGGGGATCTCATCGATCACCTTGAGCCCCATATTCTCCAGCATGGGCAGCACGTCGGAGAGCGGCAGCGGGACGCCGGGATGGTAGATCTTGAAGCGGACTTCCGCCGCCCCATTGCCGCGCTGGTAGAGATTGACCGCGATGCCACCGTCGGCGAGGACGGTTTCGATCTTGTCGATGTCGGCGAGCGCGGTCTTGGAATCAAAGATTTCCCGGTAGGCGGACCCGAAGGCCTGGCCGTAATAGCCGCTCAATTCGAGGCCGCCTTCTTCACCGCGGTGTTCGATCAAGACATCCTTGAGCTCATCGCTCCAACTCCGCGCCGCCTCGACCAGGCGGGTCTCGATCTCGGCGGTGCGGAAATCCGGAATCTTTCCGGGCGTGGTCTTGACGATGAAATGTACCCGCGCCAAGGGTGAATCGGCGATGTGGGTGTAGAACGCGGTCACCATCCCGTCGAAGGAGTCCTCTAGGATGGCCTGGATACGCAAGCGCAGCGCCATGGTGTAACGGTCCCTGGGCACATAGACCAGGCATGAGATAAAGCGCTCGAAGGGATCGCGGCGCAGGAACAAGGCGATGCGTTGACGTTCGTGGAGATGGAGGATGCCGAGGGAGATCTCATAGAGATCGTCCTCATTGATCTGGAACAGCTCGTCGCGGGGGAAACTCTCGAGAATGTTGAGCAGCGCCTTGCCATCATGGCTGACCGGCGAGAACCCGGCGCGGGCCACGGTGCGGTCGACCTTGGGACGCAGCAATGGAATGTCGAGGGGCGAAAGATTGTAGGCGTGGGAGGTGAAGAGGCCGACAAACCGGTGCTCGCCGACGACACCGCCCCGGGGGCCGAATTTCTTGACACAGATCATGTCCAAATGGACCGGCCGATGAACCGTGGACTTGCGGATGGCCTTGGAGATCTGAACCAATCTCGGCTGGCGAATGAATTGCCTGACCTCTTGCGGCAGATTCAACATTTCGCCATTGCTGGCGAGGGGGAAAAACTTGGGATCGCGCATCAGCCCACGGCTCGTTCCCTTGACGATGGAGCCGGCGGCGGCTCCCTTGCCATTGGTCAGCTTGATTTCGCGGTAACCGAGTAAGGTGAAATGATTGTCGTCGACCCAACGCAGAAATTCCTTGGCCTCTTCGACTTCCCGGGCATCGACCGGCACGGACCCGGTCTCGAGCTCTTTGAGGATCTCGGTGAGCTTGGCGCGGGTCGGCAGCCAGTCGGTGACACTGACACGAACATCCTTGAGCACCCGTTCGATGGCGGCGCCTATCTTCGCCATCTCGGACGCCGAGGACAAAGCGTCGAACTCCACATGGATGTAGGATTCGCTAATCCCCCCATCCCCATTGGCGCCAAGCAGGCGGCGGCGGCGGTGAGCGCCGTCACGAACCACCCTGACGATGGGATGGACGACGAGATGGAAGGTGAGGCCCTGGGTATTGAGTTCCGCGGTCACGGAATCCACCAAGAACGGCATGTCATCATTGACGATTTCGACCACCGAATGGGGTGATTGCCAGCCATGCTCTTGCAGGGACGGCTTGTAGACCCGGACCTTGGCCTTGCCGGGCTTGCGCGTTGACCCGAAACGCCACAGCGATTGTGCCGCGACCAATAGATTCTCGGGACTGTCCTGGAGGATGTCGTCGAGGGCGACATGGGCATAATAGGCTTTGACGAAGCCGTCGAGCCCGGCGGGGGCACCCGTTCCGCCCTCACGGCGCCGCGCCATGCGCCG
>CBDUSV010000025.1:0-17100 GCA_965369885.1 uncultured bacterium | reverse complement strand
CACCATCGGTTTCCTCGGTGCCGAACTCGATCTGGGCCTGGTCTTGCCTGCTGGTAAATTTCCAGGCGTTGCCGAGGAGATTGTCGAGCACCACCCGCAGCAATATTGGATCTCCGCGGGCGGTCAGGTGTGGCATGACGTGGGTGGAAACCTTTCGATCCGGATCTTGGGTTCTGAGTTCCTGCAAAATCTCATCCGCTATGGTTGATAGATCGACCGCTTGGATTTTCATTTGAGAGCGGGTCAATCGCGACAGTGTCAAGAGATCATCGATCAACCCCCCCATGCGTTGGGCAGCCTTGCCGATGCGATCGAGATAGTCCCGCCCCTGGTCATCGAGTTGGTCGCCATAATCTTCGACCAGGGCGCTGCTGAACCCATCCAGTGCCCTGAGCGGAGAGCGCAAGTCGTGGGAAACGGAATATGCGAACGCATCCAACTCCTCGTTGGCGGCCTCCAACTGGGCGGAATGTTCCAGAATTTGTCTTTCATGCTGTTTTCGCAAGGAAATGTCATGGCAATTGCCGACAAACATTTTCTCGCCTTTATAGCGGAACTCACCAACCGCCAGCGCCATGGGGAATTCCAATCCATCCTTGCGCCGTCCCACGACCTCACGCCCAATGCCGATGATCTTGGCCTCGCCCGAAGTCAGGTAGTTGCGAATGTACCAGTCGTGTCCGCTTTTGTCGGGTTCAGGCATCAGTACGCTGACATTGCTGCCGACAATCTCGTCGGCGGAATAGCCAAAAAGCTTTTCAGCGGCCGGGTTGAAGGTGACCACTTCGCCACGCTGGTTGATTGTGATGATGCCGTCGACGACAGTGTCAACAACCGCACGAATGCGTTCTTCGCCTTCGATCAGGCTCTGTTCAATTTCATTTCGGGCGACAATTTCGGATTCCAGTTCCCTATCGCGCAACTGCCGCTGTTGGGCGATGACGGCTGTTACCCAGATAGCGAATAGCGCCAGCGCCCTGTTGGTCATAACCACCCAAGGCACACTGCCCTCTGCCGAAAGGAAGTATCCAGCAATGGTCAGCACCGTCCCCAATGCCGCTAGAACATAGATATGGCCCCGCCAAGGCGCCAACATACCCAGCAGCACCAAGGCTATATTGGGAACACCGCCGGCAACACCCAAAGGCAATGCCATATCAAATGAAAAGATCGCGGCGCCCAAGCCAATGGGAAGGCCATACAGAACAGCCGGAGGGGCCGCCGTTGCCTTGAGAAAATGCCCAAGCTCCACTGAACCTAAAGACGACTTATCCGAGGATTTAGAATTCACTCTTGTGCCCTGCACATACTTTTGCCCTGCACATGTTTTCTTTTCGTTAGTTTCATGATAACGCTTTGTTATTGATAGTCAAACGCAAGTTTTGTGATTCATATTCTTAAAAATCTAGTGTCTCATGTAAACACCTGCATGTTATTTGGCGGCGAACGACTTGGCGCTGAATTCCCTGGCCGCGTCCCGGTTGGTTTTAAAGCCAAGCCCAGGGATTGCAGTCGTCTACTGCGCCGCGGCGGCACGCTTCAGCGTCACCAACATGATGCGGTTGGTGCTGCTCTGGTGGATCAGCAGGCTCCCGTCCCGTGTCGGCCGCATGTGCCTGATGATACCGGCATAGATGCCCCCCGACGGGATGGGCCAGCTCTGGAATATCTCTGTTCTGGGGTCGAAGCGCACCAGCGCATCCGGCCTTCTGCGCGACTCGTTGAACCAGACGATGCCGTCCAAGACCGCGAGGGCGTAGGGGTGAGACTTCCGCCCGCTGGGGGACGGCCACTCCTTGATCTCGCCGGTTTTCGGGTTGAACCGGCCGAGCCGGCCTTGAGACGAATTGACGTACCAGATCATGCCATCAGCGTCGAAGTCGAGCCGCCGAACGGTGGTATCCGGGATCGGCAATTTGATTTCCGTGAGTTCCATTGTCACCGGATCGACTTTGACCAGGCAGTTGCTGCCGTTGCAGGCTACCCATGGGACACCTTTGGCGTCGATCTTGATGCCGTAGGGCCTTGAGTCCTCGGTCTTCATAGTCACCAGCTTGATGGCGCCGGTCGCCGGGTTCAACCGCCCCACCATGTTGCTGCGCTGGAGGGTGAACCACAGGGTCCCCTTTTTATCGAATATCCCCGTGTGGGGATCCTTTGCTGCGGGATCCGGCATTTTGTAAACGGTGATCTTTTCCGTTTTCGGGTCAAACTTGCCGATGGTGGCGTTCTTGTTGCCCATGTACCAAACGTTGCCCGCTCGATCGAGGGTCACGCTGTGCGGCATGGATTTCTCCGGCAGCGGATATTCCTTCATCTCGCCGGTGGCGGGGTTGATGCGCCCGATCAGATTGCCCCATTGCCCGGCCCACCAGATGGTCCCGTCGGCGGCCTCAATCGGATCACGCGAGCGTTGGCCGAGTGTCGGAACCGTCCATTCCTTGAACGCGATCACCGCGCCGCCTGGCAACAGCTTGGGCGCCTGCTTGGTGTTCGGGGGGAAATGCCTTGCCAGATATTGGGTGATCTTGCCCTGGTCGCCGGGGCTCGCGGACAGGTCGATCATGGTGCCGATCAGCTCCTTCCAGCCCTTGCGGGTATAGCCGGAACTGCGGGTAATTTTATTGATCTTGTGGCACCCCTTGCAGACGCCTTCGACCAGCGGTTTGCCCGCGCCTTCGGGCAAGCCTGCCGTAAGACCCTGGGTTGGGGCGAGAAGGAGGACAAGCATGCAAAAGGACGCACTCACCAAGGATGCAATTGATAGCCGGGCCATGGTCTTCCTCCCATCGGTTTCGTCATGCATTTTATGGACCCGATCTATTTGGTGCTGAACTCCCTGACCGCGTCCTGGTTGGCTTCGAAGCCAAGCCCCGGGGTCTCGGGCAGGGTAAGCCAGCCGTCCTCGGGTTCCGGCAATCCGTCCAGGAACATCTTGCAGGCGCCGGCGGAATTGACCTGATATTCGATGATGGTGCCGTTGGAAACCCCGGCCTGGAGATGCATGTTGTGGTAGGGGCAGCCGCCGCCATTGCTGATCGGCACGTTGAACGATGCCGCCATGCCGGCGATCTTGACGCATTGGGTGATGCCGCCGGTGATGATGACGTTGGGCTGGACCACGTTGACGGCGCCGCTCACCAGCAGGTCGCGGAAACGGAAGGCCTGGCCCTCGTTCTGGCCGGCGGTCAGCGGAATCGAGGTCTGGCGCCGCATCTCGGCCAAGAGGGCCACGTCGTTTTGCATGATCGGCTCTTCGAAGAAGGCGACGCCCAGGGGCTCGCAGCCGCGCGCCAGTTCAACCGCGTGTGAGAGATCGAGCCGGCAGCCGGCGTCGATGGCAATCTCCACGCCGTCGCCCACTGCATCGCGCACCGCGGCGACGCGGCGGATGTCCTCGCGGATCATCTCGCCCACCGGCGCATGGGCCTTGCGGAAATCAAGGCCGGGCCGGCCGACCTGCATCTTGACCGCCTTGTAGCCGCGCCCGACCATGAGGCGCATGGCTTCGGCCAGCTGATCACGGTCGAGGAACGAGAACCCGCAGGTGACATAGGCCTCGATGCGGTTGCGCGCCGCCCCCAGCAATCGCCATATGGGCTGGCCCAGGGCCTTGCCCTTGATGTCCCACAATGCCAGGTCGATGGCGCTGATGGCGTGGCTGGCATAGCCCGACTGGCCCCACGGCGTACAGGTCCAATACAGCGTGTGCCACACCTTCTCGTGGGCCATGGCGTCCTCGCCGATGATGGCGGGACCGGCGACGGCGTTGATGATCTCGGCCACCACCACCGCCTGGGTGATGGAACTCACCCCATGGCCGACGATGCCGTCCTCGGTCTCGACCTCGGCATAGCACATGGAATTGATCTGGCGGCGCTCGACGCCAAGCTCGGAAAAATCCACCGGCACCGCCAGCGCATGGGCTTCGACACGGGCAATCTTCACCGGCTTCCTCCCTATGGCTTTTGTTATCCATCCATGGTCGCAGTTTCTGGCGCCGGGCTCAAGCGCCAGCCCATAACCAAAAGGCCGGCATCACAGCCGGCCTTCGGATCATAGGTTTAAGAAACCTCTGTAATAGATTGATATTACATTAATTTACCCGCCATAGAACACGGTGTCGCCGAGTTCGCGCATGTGCAGGATGGCGTCGTCGGCGCGGCCTTCGGGCGGCTTGGCGACGTTGGCGTTGACCACCTCGCCGATGACGATGTGGTGGTCGCCGCGCTCGATGATCTCGGCGACCTTGCATTCGACGCTGGCCGTCGCGCAGTCCAGGATCGGCGCCCCGGTGGCGCCTTTTTGGTAGGGCTCGCCGGAGATGGTGCCGCCGTCATGTTGGGCGGGCTTGAAGAAGGTGAAGGCCTGGCCCTGCTGGCCCTTGCCCAGCATGTTGAGGGCATAGTGGCCGGCATCCTTCAAGGTCTGATAGGCGCCGGAATCGACCTTGACGCCGACCACCACCAAGGGCGGGTCGAACGAGGTCTGGGTCACCCAGTTCACCGTCGCCGCCGCCACGCCACCGGGCCCTTCGGCGGTCAGCACGTAAATCCCATAGGGAATCATTCTCAGTGCCGTCTTCTTGGCGTCGGCATCCATGGTTCTCTCCTGTTGTTTTGGTGTTGTGGGTGGGCCCCAGCAATCGCCATATGGGCCAGACCTTAATCCCTGCGGTTGTCGATGTTTTCGGTCTTGGGGAAGTTGTAATGGAGGGTTTTGCCGTATTGCTCCCGCACCGGCTCGCAATCGACCCGGTTGTTGCCCTTCTTGCCGTCGGTGCCCGCGACCTGGAGCAGATACAAATCATCGTCCTCCTGGTTCTCGAACCAATAGCGGCCATTGCGCGGGATGAAGATGCCCTCCATGGGGCCGTAATCACCGATCAGGCCGTCGGGGCCGTAAAACCGCACCCGGCCCTGGAGAACCATCCAGAATCCCTCGAAATGGGGATGATAGTGCAGGTTGTTGTCCTCGCCCTTGGGCAGGATCTGGACGGTGCCGCGGACGATATCTCCACTGCACAGGCGATAGTGCGCCCGGCGGCCCTTGGGGATGCCGTCGGGGCGTTTGAAGGAAAAGGTCTCGATGCCTTCCTCCACCTTGCGGTGGAACGCCTCTTTCTTGGCCGCGCCGTGAAGCGGCTCGGTGGTCTCGGGGGTCTGGGTTTCGGACATCTCGATCTCCTGGTTTTCTCCCGCTTGAAGATGCCCTATCATACCGGCACCAAGGCGTTCGGGGCAAATCATTGCCGTCGATGGAGAGATTGAATGGCCGGCATTGAGATAATGCCCCAGCAAAGGCTGGTTCTCGAACTGATCATCATATCCGGTGATGTCGGGGTCCCGGAATCGGACAAAGACACCATCCTGTGGCGCACGCTCAGGGAATGTGTCGCGGAAAACTGGATCACGCTTACGGAAATCAGCCCTGGGATCCACCGGGCCTCGATCACCGACCTCGGCCGCATGGCCAGTTCCATGACCACCTGGGTGCCGCCGGAACAGCGCCAGAAATAAACATAAAGGCGCCTATGGTTAACTTTTGTTAACTGTTTCCGCGTAAAAATCTCTGATCATCTTTTGCCAAGGCGGATGTGGCATGACTCAATTTGCGCAGATTTTACTGGCGGGCTTCGGAGCCCGAGATCAGGCACGGCTTTCGGGGCAGCTTCAAGGCCGGGGATATGCCGTGACCAGCGCCGGAAGAGCAAGCTTCCTCGATGCGGCCCATAGCCAACATCCGGATGTCGCGGTGCTCTGCCTGCCGATGGGCGGCGATGTCTCGGAACTGTCGCGGTCGATCCGCCAGGATCCGGAGCTTTCATCGACCCCTGTCGTCGTCCTCGCCGATCAAGTGTCACCCGGATTGTGGCAGAACTCGGCCGCCGACGGCGCCTCCGATGTCATGGCTGGGAGCGCCGGGGATAGCGAAATCTACCACCGGCTATGGCCCCTGGTCCGCATGACGGCGATGGAAAAGGAATTGGCCCTGCGCACGGCAACCGCCAAATCCTTCGGCGTCGATGTTGTGCTGGCTGACGCGGCCATCAATGGCGAATTCCAGGTGCTGTTGGTCAGCGACGGCGATGGGGATTTAGCCCAGTTGTTGAAATCGTCCTACAACCTGACCACGGTCGGCGATCCCTATGCCGCCGAGGCGATCCTGCTTGAGAAAAATTTTGACGCCATGATTGTCGCGCCGACGGCGAACACCACGGAAAAAGCCCTCGACCTCTGCGCCCAGGTGAGACGGAACTCCCGGCTTTTCGATCTTCCCATGCTGTTCCTTGCCGACGGCGATGACGAGGACGCCCGCGTCAAGGCTTATGACAACGGCGTCAGCTTGGCGCTTGGGCACCCCGGCAACGCCGACGATCTCAACCCCGCGATCCCGACCCTGGTGATGCGCCAACGGCGCAAATGGCAAATTCGCACGGCGCTTCAGGGGACGCTCACGGAAAAAACCGGCGATAGCGGATTGAAACTCTACAACCAAGACTTCCTTCTGGCCCATCTTGAAAACCTGATCGGGATTTCCACCGATCGAGGCAATCCGCTGTCGCTGATCACCCTCGACATCCGCAATCTTCCCGGCATCAAACAACAGCACGGCGATAGCGAAGGCGAAGCCCTGTTCGCCCAAGTCGCCAGCCTGATGTCGCGGCTGGTTCGCGTCGAGGATCTGGCGGCGTTTTCCGGCAACAACGGATTCCACCTGGTGCTGCCCAACACCGCCTTTGAGGATGCCATGCTCTCCGCCAACCGGGTCCACTCCATCTTGGTCCATACCGACTTCGGCATCGCCGATGAGGCCGTGGGCCTGTGGCTGTCTTCGGGATGCGCCACCTTCTTAACCGGTGATGACCCCGCAGATCTTATCGAACGCGCGACCCAAAACATGCAGTGAAGCCCGCGCCCTCGCCGGATGCGCTTTTCCTGGCGCCGGGAACGCGGCGCGGATAATCTTCCGCCATGGAGCTTGAGGTCTATCTCGATACCATCTGTCCATGGTGCTATGTCGGTAAGCGCCGGCTTGAAAGCGCGTTGGCGCGCCACCCGCTTCCCGGTGTGGCCATCCAATGGCGTCCATTCCAGCTTAACCCCGCCATGCCCAGCGAGGGGATGTCGCGCCAAGCCTATTTGATCGCCAAGTTTGGCGATGCCGCCCATGCCAAATATGTCTATGACAGCGTCGCGGACGCCGGGCGCGACGAGGATATCCCCTTCGCCTTCGCGCGCATTCGCCGCACCCCGAACAGCTTCGATTCGCACCGGCTGATCCGCTTCGCATCCCGTGCCGATGCCGCCACCGGCGCCGTCGAGGCCCTGTTCAAAGCCTATTTCCTGGACGGGCTTGACATCGGCGACCGCGACACACTTATCGGGATTGGCGTCTCGCTGGGCCTGGCTTCGGATGAACTCCGGGCCTATCTCGAAGGCGACGCCGAGTGCGAGGCGCTCCGCGCGGAAGAGGCCAAGGCCCGCGACATCGGCATCAACGCCGTGCCCTGCACCATTGTCGCCGGCAAATACGCGGTCTCGGGCGCCCAGCCTCCGGAAGCCTTCATCCGGGTATTCCAGCTCGCCCAAAGCTCGGAAACGGCGAAGCTCGAAACCTAAGTCACCTTTACTGCTTCCGGGGCAGCGCCTGCGATCTCTCCCAGGTCTCTCAGCACATCCTCGATGCCGGCGACGCGGGCGGTGAGATCGTACCAGCTATCCATGTAGACCAGGCTGTGATCGGGCCGCAGCTTGACGGTGCCGGGGCGTTCCTGGATGAAGCCGACCAGGCCGGCGGGATTGGCGAAATGGTCATTGTGGAACGACAACACCGCCCCCTTGGGGCCGGCCTCGACCTTGGCGACGCCGCTTTCCCGGCACAGCTGTTTGATCGCCATGATCTTGAACAGATTTTCCACCGCGTCGGGAAGCGGCCCGAAGCGGTCGATGATCTCGGCGGCGAAGGCCTCGATCTCGGCGCTGTCGACGAGATTGGCGATGCGCCGGTAGAGCCCGAGGCGGATGCCGAGATCGGCCACGTAGGTCTCCGGGATCAGCACCGGCATCGAGATGTTGATCTGTGGTGTCCAGCTTTCCACCCCCTCATCTTCGCCGCCGCGCAACCCGGCAACGGCCTCTTCCAGCATGTGCTGATAGAGCTCGATGCCGACCTCGCGGATGTGGCCCGACTGTTCATCGCCGAGCAAATTGCCGGCACCGCGAATGTCGAGATCGTGGCTCGCCAGGCTGAAGCCGGCGCCGAGATTGTCCAGGGTCTGCATGACCTCGAGGCGCCGTTTCGCGGTTTTGCTCAGGGTGCGGCCGGTCGGCAGGGTGAGATAGGCGTAGGCGCGGCTTTTGGACCGCCCCACCCGTCCCCTCAATTGGTAAAGCTGGGCCAGTCCGAACATGTCGGAACGGTGGATGATGATGGTATTGACGTTGGGGATGTCGAGCCCGGATTCGATGATGTTGGTCGATAGCAGCACATCGAAATTGCCCCCATAGAAGGACGTCATGGCGGCCTCGAGATCGCGCGCCGCCATGCGGCCATGGACCGTGATCAGCGTGACCTCGGGAACCAGGCGTTTGAGCTGTTCCTCGATCAATCTGAGGTCGCGGATGCGCGGCGCCACATAGAAACTCTGTCCGCCGCGGAACCGTTCTCGCAGGATCGCCTCGCGCACCACCACCGGATCGAAGGGCAGGATAAAGGTGCGCACCGCGAGCCGGTCCACCGGCGGGGTTGCGATGATGCTCATCTCCTTCACCCCGGTCAGCGCAAGCTGCAAGGTCCTGGGAATCGGCGTCGCGGTCATGGTGAGGACATGCACATTGGCCTTGAGGCTTTTGAGCTTTTCCTTGTGGGCGACACCGAAATGCTGTTCCTCGTCGACCACCAGAAGGCCAAGATTGTCGAACTTCACCCCCTTGCCGAGAAGGGCGTGGGTGCCGATGACGATGTCGACGGTGCCACTGACAAGCCCCTGCTTGACCTCCACCGCCTTCGCCGGTGTCGTCAGGCGCGACAATTGCTCGATCTCGACCGGGAAGTCGGCGAAGCGGTCACGAAAGGTCTGGAAATGCTGGTGGCTGAGAAGGGTCGTCGGCACCACCACCGCGACCTGGGCGCCGCCCAACGCGGCAATGAAGGCGGCGCGCAGCGCCACCTCGGTCTTGCCGAAACCGACATCGCCGCAAATCAGCCGGTCCATCGGCCGGTCCGTCGCCATGTCCTGGACGGTATCGTCGATCGCCGTCATCTGGTCGTCGGTCTCAACGAAGGGAAAGCCGGCGCAGAATTCCTCGTAAGCGCCCTGGGGCGGCGCCATGGCCTTGGTCCGCGTCAAGGTGCGGGCGGCGGCGATGCGCAACAGATCCTCGGCCATGTCCTTGATGCGCCCGGTAAGCCGCGCCTTGCGCGCCTGCCAGGCGACGCCGCCGAGCCGGTCGAGGGCGACGGTGTGCCGGTCCTCGCCATAGCGGCTGAGGATGTCGATGTTCTCGACCGGGACGAACAATTTGTCGCCACCGCCATAGACCAGCCTGAGGCAATCATGGGGCGCGCCCACGATCTCAATGGTCTCTAACCCTTCATAGCGGCCGACGCCATGGTCGAGATGCACCACCAGATCGCCTTCGGCAAGATTGGAGACCTCGGCGAGAAAGCGTTCGGAATCGCGGCGCCGTCGCACCCGCCGCGCCAGGCGCTCGCCCAGAATGTCCTGTTCGGCGATGACGGTGAGGTCCGGCGCGGTGAAGCCGTGTTCGATGCCGAGCACGACCACCGGCACCGAGGCCGGCGCCATGGCCTGGGCCTGGCGCCAATCCGCCGCCGGCGAAAGATTGGCGATGCCGTGATCGCGGAGCAGCGCCAGCAATCGGTCCCGTGAACCCGGTGAGTAGGCGGCGATGACCGCCGGGCGTCGGGCGGCCTGCTGGAGCTTGAGGAATTCACCGACCGCATCGAACGCCATGCCGCCTGAGTGGTGCCGTTCGCTGAAAAAATTGGGCGCCGGCCTGGCGCCGGCATTCCACGCCTCGGCCACTCCGGGCGCCGGCGCGAAGGGCGAGAACACCCCCCATGGCCTTGCGTCAAACAACCGGTCCCATTCCGCGCCATCGAGGTAAAGCTTCTCGGGCGGCAACGGGTTGTAGACCGTCTCGCCATCGAAGGCGGCGCCCTTGAAGCCGGTGCGGGCCTCGAAATAGTCGGCGATCTGCTCAAGACGCATGTCGCGGACCTCAAGAGCCTGATGGTCAAGGGTGACGGCAGCATCGGGCATATAGGCGAACAGGGTCTCGAGCCGGTCATGGAACAGGGGCAGCCAATGTTCCATGCCCATATGGCGGCGCCCGGCGCTGACCGCTTCATAGAGCGGATCGTCGCCCGACCCGGCACCGAAAAGATCGCGGTAATGGCCGCGGAAACTGAGGATCGATTGCTCGTCCAACAGCACTTCACTGACCGGCTTGAACTCGAAGGATTCGAGACGTCCGACGCTGGTTTGGCTCAAGGGATCGTAGGTGCGGATGCCTTCCAGCTCATTGCCGAACAGATCGAGGCGCAACGGTTCCTCGCAACCCGGCGCGAAGACATCGATAATGCCGCCGCGCACCGCGTATTCGCCGGGCTCCATGGCGCTTTCCGACCGCCCATAGCCATTGCGGTTGAGGTACGCCATCAAGGCGTCACGGTCGATGCTGGAACCGGCTTGGATGGCGAAACAGGCATCGTCATAGCATTGGGGCGGCACCATGCGTTGCAACAAGGCGTTGACCGTGGTCAGCAGGATGCGGCCCCGGCCGGCATCGCGGCGTCTGCGCGCCAGGCGCACCAGGGTATCGATGCGCCGGGCGACGATGGCGTTGTTGGGCGACACCCGGTCGTAGGGCAGACAATCCCACGCCGGAAGGGTGAGGGTTTCGCAATCCGGGTGGAAGAATTGCAGCGCCTCAAAGATCCGCGCCATGCGGGCGTCATCGACCGAGACATGGATGATGTCGGTAGCGCTGGCGCCGGCAAGGCGGCCCAGAGCCAGACCGTCGAAACCCTCGGGCGCACCGCCGATATCAAGGCGCCCATTTGAAGACAACACCTGGCCGGGTGAATTCACCTCCCCCACCCTCACATCACCCCCACTCATGTCACCTGATGGCTGAAATCGCACCAAAGACCCATGACGTCGCTCAGCTGATCGTCGGGCACCGGGGTCCGGCCGCTGTTCCAGTCCAACAGATCGGCGTCCGGTATCTCAATCAATTTTTCGAAACGGTCCAACTGCTCAT
Source organism: uncultured bacterium (assembly GCA_965369885.1). Taxonomy (GTDB): domain Bacteria; phylum Pseudomonadota; class Alphaproteobacteria; order SMXQ01; family SMXQ01; genus JAZFWG01. The sequence goes on along the minus strand of CBDUSV010000025.1, from coordinate 5,809 downwards.
CGGAAAAACCCGCCAAGTAACGGCGGGCGAAATGGCCCAACAGCAAGTCGGCTTCCTGGGAGCCGCGGCGTGAACTGCGGTACAATAGGCGTTTACGGCGATCATCCAAGGTTCGACTCACACTGTCCCTTTTGGCCAGAGATAGGGTATAAAGTTTTGCGAGGGCCCTGTCAGCCACCGCGATTCCCCTTACCATGCGCCCGGAAATCCTGTTCCCACTGTTTTCGCCCACAACTTCGCTGCCCGGCGTCGGGCCGCGCATTGGCAAATTGATCGAGAAGGTGGCCGGGCCTCTGGTCATCGATCTGTGTTGGCACCTGCCGGTTGGGCTGATCGACCGCCGTTTCGCCCCCAAGGTGGCCGACGCCCCCCCTGGCACCATCGCCACCCTGACGGTAACCGTCGACAAGCACGCCCCGCCGCCCAACAAGCGCCTGCCCTACCGGGTGCACTGTTCCGACGATAGCGGCAAGCTTACCCTGGTGTTCTTCCATGCCAAGGCGGATTACCTGGAACGCACCCTGCCGATCGGCGAGACCCGGGTGGTCAGCGGCAAGGTCGAGCACTACCGCAACGATATCCAGATCACCCATCCCGACCATATCGGCACCATCGAGGAGCTTGACCGCCTGCGCGCGGTCGAGCCGGTCTATGGGCTGACGGCGGGGCTGACGGCGCGGACCCTGGGCAAGGCCATGGCCGAGACCCTAAAGAGGGTGCCCGATCCCGCTGAATGGCTCGACGGCCCCTTGGTCAAGCGCGAGGGCTGGATGCCATGGAAGACGGCCCTGATGGCGGCCCATACACCGGAAGGGCTCGACGACCTTGATCCCCACACCGCACCGCGCCGGCGCCTCGCCTATGACGAGTTGCTGGCCAACCAGCTTGCCCTGGCCTTGATCCGCGACCATGCCCGGCGCCAGACCGGCCGCGGCCTGATCGGTGACGGCGCACTCAGGGCCAAGGCCCTTACCGCTTTCGGCTTCGATCTGACCCCATGCCAGAGCCTGGCGACAGATGAGATCATCGCCGACATGGCACGCGGTGACCGCATGCTCAGGCTGCTGCAGGGTGACGTCGGCAGCGGCAAGACCGTGGTCGCGCTCATCGCCATGCTCAACGCCATCGAGGCCGGGACCCAGGCGGCGTTGATGGCGCCCACCGAAATCCTGGCGCGCCAGCACCTTGCCACCATCGAACCCCTGGCCCGGGCCGCCGGCATCGAATGCGTGCTCATGCTCGGCGGCGACAAGAGCAAGGCGCGCAGCGAAGCCATCGCCGGCCTTGCCTCGGGCGCCATCAAGCTCGCCATCGGCACCCACGCCCTGATCCAGACCGAGGTGGTGTTTGATGATCTCGGACTTGCCGTGGTCGACGAGCAGCACCGCTTCGGTGTCCAGCAGCGCCTCGAGCTCGCCGCCAAGGGGACCGGCACCGACGTTCTGGTGATGACGGCGACGCCGATCCCGCGCAGCCTGACGCTTACCGCCTATGGCGATCTCGATATCTCGCGCCTGACCGAAAAGCCCGCCGGGCGCAAACCGATCGACACCCGCGCCATGCCGCTCTCCAAGCTCGCCCAGGTGGTCGACGCCATTGAGCGGGCGCTCAAATCCGGGGCCCAGGCCTATTGGGTCTGCCCCCTGGTCGAGGAGTCGGAAGTCGTCGATCTCGCCGCCGCCGAAGACCGCTTCGATCATCTCAGCGCCCGCTTTCCCGGCCAGACCGCCCTGGTCCATGGCCGCATGAAGGGTGCGGCGAAGGACCAGGCGATGGGCGACTTCGGCTCGGGGCGGGCCAAGATCCTGGTGGCGACCACGGTGATCGAGGTCGGCCTCGACGTGCCCCAGGCGACGGTGATGGTGATCGAACACGCCGAGCGCTTCGGTCTCGCCCAGCTTCACCAGCTGCGCGGGCGCATCGGTAGGGGCACCACGGCGTCAACCTGTTTGATGCTCTATGCCCCGCCCTTGACCGAGGCGGCGCGCCAACGTCTCGAGATCCTGCGCCAGACCGACGACGGCTTTCGCATCGCCGAGGAGGATTTGCGCCTGCGCGGCGCCGGCGAACTGCTGGGCACAAGGCAAAGCGGCCTGCCGGATTTCCGCATCGCCGACATCGCCGAACACGGTGATCTGCTTGAGATGGCGCGCGACGACGCCGCCTTGATCCTGGAACGTGACGCCGCCCTCAAAACCGCCAGGGGCGAGGCGCTTCGGGTGTTGCTGTATCTCTTCGCCCGCGATGCCGCCGTGGCCTATGTGCGCTCGGGGTGATGGGGGGGGATAAAAGCCGGGCCTAGTCGCCGTAATTCTGTTTTTCGCGGAGGATGTCCAGGTCTTCGTAAGTCTTGGCCGAGACCTGGGGCACGTCTTGAATTTCCTTGGGGCGGCGGTCCGGCGGGGTGACGATGCCCCCCGACATCACCATCTTGATGCCCTCTTCCACCGTCATGTCGAGAAGCAGGACGTCCTCCTTGGGCACGAACAGCAAGAACCCCGACGTCGGATTGGGGGTGGTGGGAAGGAAGATGTTGAGGACCTCTTGTGCGGTCAGATTCTGGACCTCGCCCAAGGTTGCGCCGGTGAGAAACCCCAGGGCCCAGACGCCGCGGCGCGGATATTCGATCATGACCACCTGGCGGAAGGCGTCGGACTGGTGTGACAGCACGGTCTCGAACACCTGTTTCACGGTGGCGTAAATGCCCCGCACCACCGGCATACGGGCGAGAATGTGCTCGGACGAACGCAGGAACCAGCGCCCCAACAGGCCTCCGGTCAAGGCGCCGATCAGGATCAGCGCGGAGATGACGATGACAAGGCCAAGCCCGTGGAGGGAGAACGGCAGATAGGTTTCCGGATTGTACTTCGCCGGAATCATCGGCGTGATCTTGCCGTCGACGTAATCGATGAATATCCACGCGAGATAGATGGTGATGCTGAGCGGCGCCGTGACCAGGACGCCGGCTAGCAGATAGGTGCGCAGCCGGGCGAACACACGGCCCGAGACCGAATGGTCGTGGTTGGGTTTGCGGACACGGCCCAATATGTCGTGTTCATGGCGCCCCGGCCCCTCGCCTTGTGGGTTATCAGTGCTCATGGCGCGATTTTGGAATGAATTCCTTTTTATTTTCTATATGGATCGCCCGGGGATCGTCCAGCATGTCATCGGCGACCGCGCCATGGACATAGCCCGCAGGCGCGCACGGCGCAAGACATGCTTTCAATTTTTCGCTGAAAATCCAGAATATTGGCGGCAATCCTTCATGTTGATCATCACCGGTCAATTCAATGATTGCCGTGACACATAGAGACCGGCGCGAAAACCCTCGAAATAGTCATCGACATCGGGATGGCTGATGGGCTCACCAGTCAGATCCGGCTCCAGGTTCTGCTCGGCGGCATAGGTCTGGTGCACGCCATTGTGCACCAGCACATAGTACCACGGCCGGTCCTTGGGCGGGCGGCTCCGGGCCATGGTCTTGTACCATTCTTCGGTGCCCTGGAATTCGGGATCGACATCGATGATGACGCCCCGGTAATCGAAAAGCTTGTGATGAACCAACTGGCCGACACGGAACTGGGCTTGCATCTCCGACATATCATCGAGCCCCTGTGGTCTTAATCGGCGCGGAGCCTTGCCAAATCGGCCGTAACCGCTTCGGGCTTGGCAATCCGGCCCGGGGCATTTTAACCGAATTTTCATCAAATGAGATGAAATTTAGTGATCGGATCAAAAGCTGCCAATGAATATGAAAAAATTCTTTGCCATCATTGCCTTGAGCATGTTTACCGCGGCTTGCGCCTGGCAACATCAGCCCAGCGACGTCACCAAGGCGTCCTACAAGGACGACAATGGACGCACCGTCACGACCTATGTCGCCTGCGCGCGGCCCAACCCCTTGGATGTCACCAACGCCAAACCGTTCGCAAAACGTGACGGCTTCGACATCACTAATCCGCTCAATGTCAAATCCAATTGCCGCACCAAAACCGTGACCGAGAATTTCTGTTACAAGACCATTGGTGGGGTCGACTGTTTCGACCGGCCGGAGCCAAAGGCAAGACGGAGGCTGCGGGATTAGCCATGGCCCTGGCCCAGATCATAGACACCACCGTCACCCCCACATTGGTGCCGGCCAAGGCTTTGAAACGACATACAAAAAAGCCCCAAGCCAAAGCCCCAGCCAACCAGCCAGCCAAACGCCCCCCTGCCAGCCAGCCAGTCAAGGCCAAGCACCGCAAATGGGTGGCCAATTACGTCTACGCCGATGGTGAGGGCAAGGCCGGCATTGCGGTCAAGGTGATTACGGCGGCAAGCAAGGATGACGCCCGCGCCATCGCCGAGGCCAACGCGCCGGGGGACGAATTCGTCCTTACCCTGCACCCGCAATCGGACGAGCAGATGCTGGGTCAGGTCCGCCACCAGGCCCTGGCCGCCGCGCAAGATTCCAACCCTGACCTTGATTCCGAGGCCACGGATTAACCACCTTTTTATCGCTTTTCCCTAAACTGGGGCCATGGAAAACCAGCCGGCAGACATCCGCCCAAATGATGGCCTAAGCGGCGCCGCCCCAGCCGTCTCAGCCTCAGCCGTCATACCCATGGTGTGCCAGCCGGTGCGCTATGGGCTGATCGCCGTCGGTTGGCTCAATGTCGCCCTGGGGGTGATCGGGGTGTTTCTGCCGGTGATGCCGACCACCATATTCCTGCTGATCGCGCTGTGGGCCTTCTCGAAAAGCTCGGTTCGCTTTCACGGCTGGCTCTACACCCACCCCACGCTGGGCGTCACCATCCGCGACTGGCACGCCCACCGGGTGATCCCGGTCAAGGCCAAGATCCTGGCCATCGCGGTGATGTCCGTAAGCCTTGCCTACGTCACCCTGTTCGTGGCCCAGGGCTGGCTTCTGCCCCTTGCCTTGGCCACCGGGCTCGGCGCCGTCGCCACCTTCATCGTGACCCGGCCTTCCCGGGCTGCATCGTCCATCTAACCGCTTCGTCCATCCAACCACGCTAACCGCTACTGCCATCGCCCATCTCCGGTGCTATAGTTGGCCGGAATTGGGGGAGATGTACGGCGTGGATGATCTCAAACGAAACGACACACTCGGCATCGAGCTGGAGCGTTTAGTGCTGGCCCACCGGGTGTTGCAGATGGAGGGCCACGAGGATCTGACGCTGGGCCACATGTCGTGGCGCGACGCGGATGGACGGGGCTTCTGGATGAAGCTGCAGGGCCTTGCCCTGGGGGAGATCCGCGCCGCCGAGGACCTGGTGCTGCTCGATTTCGACGGCAATGTGCTGGAAGGCGACGGCCGCTGGCTCCATGCCGAATGGCCGCTTCACCCCGGGGTCTACCGGGTGCGGGATGATGTCATGGCGGTCGGCCACACCCACCCGTTCTACGCCTCGGCCTTTTCGGCGACCAACGATCCTCTCAAATCCGTCGCCCATGAGGGCGCGTTCTTCGGCGGCAACGTGCCCCATTTCAACGACACCTCGGACCTCATAAACAACCGGGAACTGGCCGATGCCATGGCCCAGGCCATGGGCGGCGCCAATGGGGTCTTCATCCGCAACCACGGCGTGACCTTCTGCGGCCATCCGATCCAACACGCCACCCTGATGGGGATTTTTCTGGAGAAGGCGTGCCGCCACCAGATCCTGATGGACTCATCAGGCATGACCTGGACATCGGTTCCGCCCGACGAGATCGAACGCAAGCAACAATGGCTCAAGCCGGAAATCCTGGAAGCCTCGTGGCGCTACTACTGCCGCAAGCTCCTGACCCATGAGGCGGCGCATCCGGC
>CBDUSV010000024.1:0-17326 GCA_965369885.1 uncultured bacterium | reverse complement strand
TGGACGTCGGAAACCTCGAAGCGCCTTGACGGTGCCTTGAAAAAATGGGCCAAGGACGTCGATTCCCGCCTGGGCAACGGCGAGGCGGCCTGGAAGGCCGAGGCGGTAAAGCATATCGAAGCCAGTCTTGCCAAATGGGGCCAGGACATGGAACATCGCCTGGGCGTTGCCGAGACCGGCTGGATGGCCGAAACCTCGAATCGCCTCGAAGGCACCCTGGCCAAATGGACCAAGGATGTTGATCGCCGCCTGGGCGAAGCCGGCACGGCGTGGAAGGGCGAAACCTCGAAGCGTCTCGATGACGCCATGATCCAATGGGCCAAGGATGTAGACCACCGCCTTGCCACCGGCGAGGCAGCCTGGTCCGGTGAAGCTTCAAGGCGGCTCGATGGCGCCATGGCCAAGTGGACGAAAGACGTCAACCGCCGCCTCGACTCCGGAGAGGCGGCCTGGAAGGCGGAAACCAAAAAGCATCTCGATGGCGCCATGGCCAAATGGGTGAAGGAAATTGGCCGCACCCTTGGAGTTACCGAGAAGGCCTGGAAGGCGGATGCGTCTCAGCGTCTCGACGCCGCCAAGGGCGAGTGGAATCAGGACATCACCCGTCGCCTGGCGGCGGTGGCAGCGGAACGGGACGAGGACCGGCGGCGCCTCGCGGCGGCGTCCGAGAAACGCACGGCAAAGCGCGAACATGAACTGGCGTCGGCAGAAGCCCATTGGCAGGCCGAAACCGACAAACGCCTTGCCCAAGCCAAGAAAGCCTGGTCACAAGAGATGGAACACCGTCTTGGCGACGCCGAGGCCGCCTGGAAGACAGCGGCGGATGAGCGCCTGGCCACGGCCAAGAACCAATGGCAGCAGGACAGCACCGAGCGCTTGGCGGCCCTGGAGGCCGATAGAGCGGAAGATCTTCACCGCCTGCGCATGGCTGGCGATACCGTCAAGGCGGAACACGATAAGGAGCTGGCGGCGGCCAAGGCCCAGTGGATGGCCGAGACCGAGGCGCGCCTCAAAGACGCCAAGGCTGAGTGGGTCAAGGAGATGGAGCTTCATTTCACCGCCAACCAGGCCGATTTCACCGCCCAGGTGGACGCGCGACTGAATGGCGCCGAAGCGGAATGGAATGCCGAGGCGGAAGCGCGCCTCGATGCAGTCGAAGCCGAATGGAAGGCCGCGGCTGTGCAGCCTCCCGCTGGCAGCGGTCCCACGGTCGAGACAGCCGAGGCCGGGACGGGAGACGTGCAAACACAACCGCCCCAAGCCCAACCCCAGGCAAGCCAGAAGATTGCACCCGCCGCGCCCACGCGCCCGGGTGAACATCCCGGCCTGGGGGGTGATTTCGCCTCCCTGTTCGAGGAGATGCAGGCCGCAGAGAAGGAAATGGAGCACCAGGCCGAGCAGCAATCCGTGGAAGCCCTCAAACAGGAACTTGCGGAGCACGAACAGGCCGAGATTGAGAAAAGTGAGAAGGCGAAGCCATTTAACCGTCCCTGGTATTGGGCCGCCGCCGCCTGCATCGCGGTGGGGCTGCTGATGGCGCCGCCACCGCAGATGTGGTTCGGCGGAAAATTCATCGCCACGCCGGGCAAGGTCGCGGTCAATCATGCCGGCCATCAGGGCGAGGCGTCCGCCATCACCCTCGCCGACGCCAAGGCCGCGATCGACGCCGCCAAGGAGACGCTATCGGTCACCGCTGATGTGGCCAATATCCGCTCACTGCCTGATATCGATTCCGATGTCGTCGCCAGGGCGCCCAAGACCTCCAAGCTCTTTGCCCTCAAGCGCCAGGGCCATTGGATCAAGGTGACGTACAAAGGCGCCAACGGCTTCCAAGGCTGGATCCATGCCACCTTGGTGAAAACCATACCGATCACCAAAACTGCAAATTCATCGGATTAAAATTTTGCCAATCAATCGTAAGCCAACCCTAGGAGCATGACATGCGGTACAAGGACGCCATCAAGATCATCGAAGAGATCAACAAGGAACGCCAGGCCATCAACCAGGTCGGCGAAATGTTGGAACTTGCGATCGATGCCGAAAAGGAAGTCAAGACCCTGGAGCAGCGCCGCGACAAGCTGTCGAGGGAGATCGGGGACCGGGCCAAGCGCGAACATGATGTGGCGTTAAGCCTGCTCAAGGCCGAGCACGCCAAGGAAACAGAGCGCATGAAGACGGAATTGGAAGATCTCGCCGCAACCCTGAACACGTCGCGCCTCGGCCATGAAACCAGCATGGCGCGCTTCGCCAAGGAAGAACGCGAAGCCCGGCGCAATCTGGAGGCCGTGCGCAATGAGATCAAGGGCCTGACCCAGAGGCTGCAACAAAGCGCATAGCGGGCAGGCTGGGGCGCCACGCGCCGCCGGCGTCCATCCGGTCATCTATCTTATCAATCAACGGGGCCCTGACGCGGCCCCGTTGATGTATTTGCGTTATTGTGATAGCGAATTCGCGCCACGCGCCGCCGCCGGGCGGGGTGGGGCAGGGCAGTGCAATGAAAAGCCCGGACCATTATGTCCCGGGGATGTACCGGGGATGCACCGGGACGTGCCGGGAAAGGGGAGGCCATGAACAAGGTTAAGCTGACCGTCGCCACCAGCGATTACGATCATTTGCGCGATTTCCGTCTCGGCGATGTCCAGGCCGAAGGCATCGAAGCCACCTATCTCAACATGGATATCCATGAGGTGTTCTCCCGCTTCACCTTCAACCGCGAATGGGAGGTCTCCGAGCTCTCCTTCGCCAAGTTCATCGCCCAGGCGACGAGGGACGAGCCCGACATCATCGGCCTTCCGGTGTACCCGTCCCGCATGTTCCGGTTCTCGTCGTTCTACGTGAACAAGAAGGCGGGCATCACCAAGCCCGAACACCTGGCGGGCAAGAAGGTGGGGGTGCCCGAATGGGCGCAAAGCGCCGCGGTCTATACCCGCGGCTGGCTCGAGCACGAGGCCGGCGTCGCCCTCGAGGACATCGACTGGTACCAGGCCGGCACCGACGAGACCGGGCGCATCGAGAAGGTCGAGCTCAGCCTGCCCAAGGGGGTGCGCCTGACCCCTGTCCCCGACAAGACCCTGAGCGGCATGATCGCCAGTGGCGAGCTTGATTGCATCATGGTTGCCCGCGCGCCAAAGGTCTATCTGAACAAGCATCCCGACGTGGTGCGCCTGTTCCCCAATTACCAGGAAATCGAGGAAGATTTCTACCAGCGCACCAACATCTTCCCCATCATGCATATCATCGCGCTGCGCAAGGATGTGCTCGAAAAGACCCCGTGGGTGGCACGCAACTTGTTGAACGCGTTTGAGGAATCGAAACGGCGCAGCATCGCCCGCGCCATGGAGATCAGTGTCTCGCGCTATCCGATCCCGTGGCTGACCGACTACACCGAGAAAATGCACGAAAAGTTCGGCGGCGACATCTTCCCCTATGGCATCGAACCCAACCGCGCCACCCTCGAGGCCTTCCTGCTCTATGCCTATGAGCAGGGCATCGCCCACAAGCATGTGGCGCCCGAGGACATATTCCCCGCGGGAATCATGGCCTCGGTCAAGGTCTGAAGGCTATTCGGCGGCCGGCACGCGAAACGCCGGCGCCTCGCACGCCTTTGCCGCCGCCTCGTCCGGGGCAAGGCTTCCATCCCACAACTTCCCGACATAGCGTCCACCGGTGTTGCCCTTGGCAAGGTCTGAGACCAGCCAGATCAGCACCGGGTTCATGATATCGACCGGCAGCAATGCGCGGCCGTCGGTCATCGGCGGCTTGTTGGGGTCGGTCTCGCACGACCCGCCCGGTAGCAGGGAATTCACCATCACCCCGGTGCCGTCCAGGTCCTTGGCCCAGATTTGGCTTTCGGCCTCGATCGCCGCCTTGGTCACGCCGTAGGGCGAATTGCGCGGGCCCTGGAAATTGCGCAGGCTGGTGGACAGGTTGATGATGTGGCCATGGCCCTGAGCGATCATGTGGGGCGCCACGGTGCGCGAGATCAGATAGGTGCCGCAGACATTGACGCGGATGGTTTCCTGCCAGATTTCCGGATCGGAGTCCCAGAATGTCAAAGAGTTCCCGTTCGCCGGCAGGCCCGGGCCGCGGTGAGGCCTGCGCGCATTGTTGACCAGCACCTCCAAGGCGCCGAATTCGCTTAGGGTGGCGTCTAACAAGCGGTCGCAATCGCCCTGATTGGTGATGTCGGTGACGGCGGCCAGTGCCCGGCCCGGCCCCACCCGGCCGGTGATCTCATCGGCGACGTCGTCCAGCAGATCGGCTTCCGGCGAGGCCAGGACGACCCGGGCGCCGGCATCGGCGAGGCCGACCGCCATGGCCCGGCCCAGCCCACGGCTTCCCCCGGTCATGATCACCACCTTGTCATTCAGCCGGATCTCGGTCATGGCGCGGTCTCCCCAGTCTGTTCGTGGCCAGTCGTTTTCGTGGTTGGCAATATCATGGCCCCGATCTTAGCGGCTTTGATGACGGCCGTTGCGTGCTAAATTCAGGGCAATCAAAACGCCGCCAATAATAGAGGAGGACACCACATGTATGGACACCGCGCCCGGATCGGCTATTGCTCGCCGCCTTTCGTCACCGAGGTCTTCATTTACGAGTTCTACAAGATGGTGCCCGACGGCGTGACCCTGATGATCACCACGTTGGAGGTCGGCAATGAATACACCAAGGAGGTCTTCGACGGCAGCTTCGAACGCTCCATGGCCGCCGCCAAATACATGGGAGAAGGCGGCGCCGACGTCGTCGTGCTCGGCGGCAATCCCATCAACCAGACCCGCGGGGTCGAGAACCTGCCCAAGATCTGCGACGACCTCGCCCAGGAAATCGGCACCAAGGTGATTGCCTCGACGCTGTGTCAGAAAGAGGCGATGGAGAAGCTCGGCGTCACCAAGGTGGCCACCGCCCACATGGCCGGGCCCGGCCACCAAGAGCGCCACAATCAGCAGATGCGCAACATGGGCTTCGAATCGGTGGGCGAGATCTCGCCCGGGCGCACCTCGCTGTTGCATTACGGCAAGCTTTCCGAAGACCTTGCCCTCGATCTGGCCCGCGAACTGATGCGCGATCACCCGGAGACCGACTGCATCCACTTCGCCTCGGCGCACTGGCCGACGGCGTTCGCCATCGAGCCGGTGGAACAAGAGCTCGGCATCGCGGTGATGACCTCCCAGCAAGCCATCCTATGGAAGGCGCTGCGCACCGCCGGCGTTACCGAGCCGATCGAAGGCTTCGGCCGCCTGTTCCGCGAATTCTGAGGCCGGGTAGGATAGGGGGCCAGGGTAGGATAGGGACCATGCCAAGAAGCCGCACCAACGAGGTTGAGATTTATTACGAAGTCACCGGCGAGGGGCCACCCTTGGTGTTGATCCACGCCATTCCCTTCGACCATGATTTCTGGATGTACCAGACCGCGCATTTCTCCACCTGGTTCAAGGTCATCGCCGTCGATATCCGCGGCTGGGGGCGTTCGGAAAAAGTCACCTCGGCCTTTACCCTCAAGGATATGTGCGACGACGTCTGGGGGGTGTGCCGGGATCAGGGGGTGGACCAGCAGGGAGCGGGTCCGGCGGTGGTGATGGGGTGTTCCATCGGCTCGAAGATGGCCCTGATGCTGGGCCTCGACCACCCGGAGACCTTCAAGGCGGTGGTCCTGGTTGGCGGCAATAGCGGGCCCCAGGACATGGAGCACCGCGCCCAAGGCTATCTGACCGAGGAGCTCGCCCCCTACCGGGCCGCCCATCTCCGCCATGGCGAGCAGGACGCCTTCAACGCCAGCCGCCTTGGCCGCCATATTCTCCAGACCTTTTCCGAACGGGGAGACTGGCTCAAGGCCGAGGCCATCGCCCAGGTCTTCCGCGCCCTTTCCGCCGCCGATGTCAGAGACCGGCTCGGCGCATTTCGCACCCCGACCCTGATCATCAATGGCGAGTTCGATTCAGCCCGGCCCGGCGGCACCCTGACCCAAGGCCTGATCGACGGCGCGGTGCAGAAGATCCTGCCCGCCATGGGACACGCGTGTAATCTCGAAGACCCGGCCGGGTTCGACCAGGTGGTGATCGATTTTCTGACAGAAAACGGCCTGCTGCCGCCGCTCGGGCCTGGCCCCTAACCGCTTTTGGCGACGGGCCGGAGCTCCTGGTCGGGGCGGTGGGCGTCTTCCCAGGCGGCGATATAGTCGCGGGTGAGCGGCACCGCGGTCTGGTCCCGGGCCAGTTGCATCTGGAACACCATATGGCCCTGGTGGCGGAACGCCATTTCACAGCCCAGCAGATAGATATCCCACATGCGGCAAAAGCGTTCGTCATAGAGCTCGCTTATCTCGCCGCGGTGGGCCTCGAACCGGTTGTGCCAGTGCTTGAGGGTTTCGGCGTAATGCAGGCGCAGGATTTCCATATCGGTGACCCACAGCCCGCTTCTCTCCACCGAAGGCTGGACTTCGGAGAGCGACGGGGTATGTCCGCCCGGGAAGATGTATTTGCGCAGCCACGGATTGGTGACTTCGGGTTCGCCCATGGAGCCGATGGAATGGAGCAGCGCCACCCCGTCCGGTTTCAGGAGGCCGCGAACCTGGCGGAAGAACAGGTCATATTGCGGCTTGCCGACATGTTCGAACATCCCGACCGAGACGATGCGGTCATAAAGCCCCTGGTGCTCGCGGTAGTCCTGAAGCTCGAAATGCACCCGGTCTTCAAGGCCGGCGTCCCTGGCGCGCTGATTGGAGACCTTGATTTGCTCGGCAGAGAGCGTGATGCCGGTCACCTCGGCATCGGCGACCTCGGCGAGGTAAAGCGCAAGCCCGCCCCATCCCGAGCCGATGTCGAGGATCTTGAGCCCCGGGCGGTCAAGCACAAGCTTGGCGGCGATGTGGCGTAGCTTGTTGTCCTGGGCGGCTTCCAGGGTCTCGTTGGGGCGGGTGAAATATGCGCAGGAATATTGCCGGTCCCTATCGAGGAACAGATCATAGAGCTTGCCGGACAGGTCATAATGGTGGGTGACGTTGGTGCGGGCACGGCCTGCCGGGATCAAATGGCTGAACCAGTTCCACCACCAGGCGATCTTGCCCAGCGCGATGCCCACCGGGCCCGGTTGATATTGTTGGGCGTTGGTCAGGATCAAGTTGAGGAAGTCATAAAGGGTTCCTTCCTCCAGGGTCAGGGTGCCATCCATATAGGCTTCGCCGGCATAGAGCTGGACGCGGAAAAACAGCTTGTAGTGCAGGGATCTGGTGTGCAGACGAATGGTGACGGTGGGGCCGCCTTCGCCGGCGAAGCAATGACGCTTGCCGTTGGCGTCGATCACCGTCAGCGTCCCGAACTTGATCAGCCGTCCAAACAAGTGGGCCAACAGCATCAAATTTCTCCCGCGAGACCTTTGATAACAGACCGCTAGGCCACGCCGGGTTCCCAACGCCCGTTCGTCGCCATGGGGCAAGCAAAGCACAAATCGGCCAGCAAAAACATACCCAAAAAAACGCTCTAGTGAAAAAAAAACGGCGCCATGAGCGGCGCCGTTTAGCACGATATTGCTGAAATTTCCGGGATTTCCGGGATTCAGCCCTTTTCGTCGGTCTCCGGCTCCCCATCGGTCTCAGCCGGCTCGGCGGCGCTGTCTTCGGGGGCAACGTCGTCCTTGTCTTCCGGGGCCGCCTCATCCTCGTCTTCCGTGGTTTCCGCGGCTTCCTGGTCCTCGGGTTTCTCGAACAGCTCGGCGGCATCCTCGGCGGCTTCGGCGGCGGCGTCCTCGCCATCATCGGCACCCATCTCCCCGGTGAGCACCGTGCCCGCGGCCTGCAGCTTGGCCTCTTCATCGGACCGTGCCACGTTGGCGGTGATCTCCACCGTGACTTCCGGGTGCAGCGCGATGCTCACCTGGTGCAGGCCGATGGCCTTGATCGGACGATCAAGCTTGACCTGATTGAGCCTGATCTTGAACCCGGCGTCGGTCACGCCATCGGAGATGTCACGGGAGCGCACGGAGCCGAACAGCTGGCCGGCTTCACCGGCTTGGCCGACCAGGACGATGGTCAGGTCCTCCATCTTGGCGGCGACCGCTTCGGCCTCGGTGCGGCGCTCCAAGTTTTCGGCTTCGAGATGGCCGCGCCGGCTCTCGAAGGATTCCATGTTCGCCTTGGTGGCGCGCAGCGCCTTTTTCTGCGGCAATAGGTAGTTGCGGGCATAGCCGGGCTTGACCCTGACCACGTCGCCCATCTGGCCGAGCTTTTCCACCCGTTCCAGCAAAATCAATTCCATCATTACTCATCCTCCTCGAAATTGCCCGGACCGGCCAGGCGTTGGCGCAGACCGATCCATTGCTCGGCGAGCCCAAGGGCCGCCACCAGGATCATGGGCCAGACGATAAATACCATAATCAGGTATATTACCACCAGGATTGGGGTCCGTGACGGCCACGCCCGCGAGATGGCATGAATCACGGCAAGACCCAGCAGAAAAAACGGCACCAGCATGATCAGCGCCAGGTTCAGGCTGACAAAGCCCACCAGGCCCGGGCCGACCAGCCGCCACAACACGGCGGTGGCCAGCAGCGCACCGGTGAGCCCGAACGGCAGGCTCATCTCCAGGAGGGGAACCGCCGGGCGAATATTGCGCTTGAGCCGGACCGCGATGTTCTGGGCCAGGTGGGCGTTGACCACCATGGAAACAAGCCAGGAAGCCACGAAGATGGCGGGAAGATACCTCGGCACGATTTGCACTATGGCTTCCACCATTCGCGCCGCCGCCGTCGCCTTCGATGGATCCATATCCTCCATCATGATCTTGAGCGCGGCGGAAATGCTTGCGCGTATGGCGTCTTCAAGGCCGTTTGGCCCGCTGCCCGCCACATAAGCCACGATCACGAACGCCACCGCCCCATAGCCGGTGAGCCAGCACAACATCTTCCCCGGCGGGCACCATACTGGATTGCCCTCCGGCGATGGGCGCCGCGAAAGAACCATGCGCAGCAAAAGTAGGCTGGGCAACGCGGTGGCCAAGGTGAACAAGGCGACAACCGCAATTTCCGTCAGCGCCAGGGCAAGGCTAATCGCGGTCACGGTGGCGATGGTTCCCGCCGTCATTCCCAGGCTCAAACCAACAACGAACAACGGCAACGCTGCGAAATAGGCGAGGAACATCCCACCGGGGATTCTAAAATAACCCGAGAGGGAGAGGATGACGCAGATCACCCCACCAATCACCGCTATCAACAGGTTTTTGGACATGGATTGCCGTGGCGCGTCCCCGCCGGGGACCAACGCCCTTCTATTCAACAATGAATGGCAACAAGGCCAAGGCGCGCGCCCGTTTGATCGCCTTCGCCAATTCCCTTTGCTTTTTGGCCGACACCGCGGTGATGCGGCTGGGCATGATCTTGCCGCGCTCGGAGGTGAAGCGCGACAGCAGCCGGATATCCTTGTAATCGATGGCCGGCGCCTTGGAGCCGGAAAAAGGACAGGTTTTGCGGCGGCGGAAGAACAGGCGACGGGGGCGTCCTTCACTCCCGCTCTGGCTTTCGGGCCTTCTCATGACTTGTCTCCTTCATCGTCACCGGCCGCATCAGGCTTGGGCTCTTCGGCGGGCTCGTCCTTGGGCTCTTCGGCGGGCTCGTCCTTGGGCTCTTCGGTGGCGGCATCCTCGGGCTTGTCGGCTGCTGCCTTGGCGGCATCCTCAGGCTTGTCGGCTGCTGCCTTGGCGGCGGCCTGACCATTGCCGTCCCGGCTGGCACCGCCGCCAGGGGGTCCATCGCGCCGTGGGCCGTCACCGCTGCCAGGGGGTCCATCGCGCCGTGGGCCGTCACCGCCGCCAGGGCGTCCGCCGCGGCGGGTGTCGTCATCGCGGGGCCCCCGGCTGCGCTGCATCATGATCGAGGGTTCGACGGCAAGCTTGTCGACCCTGATGGTCAGATAGCGCAATACGTCCTCACTGATGCGCATGTTGCGCTCCATCTCGAGGATGGCCGCGGACGGGGCATCAATGTTGAACAAGGTGTAATGGCCCTTGCGGTTCTTCTTGATTTTGTAGGCAAGGTTGCGAAGCCCCCATTGTTCCTTGCTGGTGACGTTGCCTCCGCCCTTCTCGATGATCCCGGAGAAGGTGTCGGCAAGGGCTTCGACCTGGGTGTTGGAGATATCCTGGCGTGCGATAAACACGCTTTCGTAAAACGGCATCAATGACCCCTTCTGGCTGTTCAACGGCCCGGAGCCGGCCTCGGCATCCGAGGCGGGCCAATCGGACCTAGCCGGCATCGCCGGCAAGGAGTGGTGGAAGGCGGCGCAATATACACCATAGCGCAGTTCACGCAAGCCCGAGACTGGCCTTGACAGGGGCCCGACGGCAACCGTTATGGTGTATATGTAAGATCTTGGCGTTTCCCGGTAAGGGGCCGTTTTGGGCCGTCAATCCAGGCTTGATGGCTGTCTTGACCGATTCGAGGATCATCCGGCTATAGGGCTGGCACTAGGGAATTTCATGTTCGATCTTGGCGACAAACGCGCGATCGTCACCGGCGCCAGCGGCGGCATCGGCGCCGCCATCTCCCGCGCCCTTCATGGCGCCGGGGCCCAGGTGACGCTCACCGGCACCCGCACCGCGGTGCTGGACGAACTGGCCCGGGAACTGGGTGCTGGCGCCCATGTGGCGCCGTCGGATCTGAGCATCGCGGGCGCCGCCGATGAGCTCGCCCAGGCCGCGATTGCCGCCATGGGCGGGGTCGACATCCTGGTCAACAACGCCGGCATCACCCGCGACAATCTGATGATCAGGATGAAGGACGAGGACTGGCAGGCGGTGTTGGATGTTAATCTCACCGCCACCTTTCGCTTGTCGCGCGCCGTGCTCAGGGGGATGGTCAAGGCCCGCTGGGGCCGCATCATTTCCATATCCTCCGTGGTCGGTGTCACCGGAAACCCGGGTCAGGCCAACTACGCCGCCTCCAAGGCCGGCATGATCGCCATGTCAAAGGCCTTGGCCGCCGAAATCGCGGGCCGCGGCATCACCGTCAACTGCATCGCACCGGGCTTCATCGCAACGGCGATGACCACCGGTCTTGGCCCCGATCAGACAGCGGAACTCGAGAACAGGATCCCCTGCGGACGGCTGGGGGCCCCGCAAGATGTCGCCGCCTCGGCCATTTTCCTCGCCAGCGAAGAGGCCGGCTACATCACCGGCCATACCCTCCATGTCAATGGCGGGATGGCTATGATCTAAGGGTCTTGCAAGGCCTTTGCTAATACTGGCCAAGCCTTGCAAATTATGATAGGAAACGGCACTTTCCGCCCCAAGTGGGGGCGAGGGTGTATACTCACCCCAGGCGCTCACGTGGTTGGGATGGCGTTCCGAGACCAGAAAATGACAAGGGGAAAACAAGAATGAGTGAAGATGTTTCTGGACGTGTATCAAAAATCGTGGTTGAGCATCTTGGCGTCGATGAGTCCAAGGTCACCAACAATGCCAGTTTTATAGATGACCTTGGCGCTGACAGCCTGGATACCGTCGAACTTGTCATGGCGTTCGAGGAAGAGTTCGGGTGCGAAATTCCCGACGACGCGGCAGAAAAGATTCTGACCGTCAAGGACGCCGTCGACTATATCGAAGCCAACAGTTAATTCCGCTTTGAGCGCCGTTTTGACTGGCGTGGCTAGCCGAATGGGGCTTGTGAATTTGCCTGGTACGCAATGAAACGCGTGGTCATCACGGGGTTAGGCCTCATCACACCTCTTGGTTGTGGGGTTGAGGCCAACTGGAACCGCTTGGTCAATAACCAGTCGGGCATTCGGTCTATCCAGTCTTTCGATGTCTCCGATCTGACCGTGAAAATTGCCGGCCAAGTGCCGGTGGGCGACACCGATTCCGGACTGTACAACCCCGATGATTGGATGCCGGCCAAAGACCGGCGCAAGATGGACACCTTCATCGAGTACGCCATCGTGGCGGCGATCCAGGCGGTGGAGGATTCCGGCTGGATGCCCGATGACGAGGAGTCCCGGACCCGCACCGGGGTCCTGATCGGTTCGGGCATCGGCGGCCTGCCGGCCATTGCCGAATCGGCGGTGATCCTGAAAGAGAGAGGCCCGCGCCGCATCAGCCCCTTCTTCATTCCCGCCTCGCTGATCAATCTGGCCTCGGGGCATGTTTCCATAAAATACGGCTTCAAGGGGCCCAACCATTCGGTGGTGACCGCCTGCGCCACCGGCGCCCACGCCATCGGCGACGCCGCCCGCATGATCCAGCTTGGCGATGCCGATGTCATGGTCGCCGGCGGCACCGAGGCCGCGGTCTGCCGTTTGGGCATCGCCGGCTTCGCCGCCGCCAGGGCGCTGTCGACCAATTTCAACGACACCCCGGAACAGGCATCCAGGCCCTGGGATAAGGACCGGGACGGCTTCGTTATCGGCGAGGGATCGGGCGTCGTCGTCGTCGAGTGCCTGGAACATGCCCAGAAGCGGGGCGCCAACATCTATGGCGAGCTCGTCGGCTACGGCATGTCGGGCGATGCCTATCACGTCACCGCCCCGGCCGAGGACGGCAGTGGCGGCTATCGGTCGATGGAGGCCGCCCTCAAGCGCGCCGAGCTCAACCGGGAAGACATCGACTATATCAACGCCCATGGCACCTCGACGCCGCTCGGCGACAATATCGAATTGGGCGCGGTCAAGAGACTGTTTGGCGATCATGCCGACAAGCTGTGCATGTCTTCGACCAAGTCGGCGATCGGCCATCTTCTCGGCGCCGCCGGCAGCGTCGAAGCGATCTTTTCGATCCTAGCCATCAAACATGGGGTTGTGCCGCCGACGCTCAACCTCGAGAACCCTTCCCCCGGCTGCGACATTGATCTAGTGCCACTGGAGGCCAAGGAGCGCAAAGTGTCCCATGTGCTCTCCAACTCGTTCGGTTTTGGTGGCACCAACGCAAGCCTGATCTTCACCAACGGACTTTAGATTTTATGCGGCGCGCCGCCGTCGGAATCGCCTTTGCAGCCGCCTTGGTCATGGCCGCCGGCGCCTTGTTGTGGTTTTCCGATGCCTTCAACCGGCCGGGTCCCTTGGCACAAGACCTTACCCAAGTGATTCCCAAGGGCGCCGGGGTCGATCACATCGCCCGGCTTCTTCATGACCGGGGCATCGTCGCCAGCTCCCGGGTTTTCTCCCTTGGCGTGCGCATCAATCGCAATCAGGGCCACCTTAAGGCCGGCGAATATGCCTTCACCGCCGGTATCAGCGCCCGTGGCATCATGGAGCTTCTGCTCAGCGGCAAAACCGTGGTGCGCCGGATCACCCTGCCGGAAGGGCTGACAACGGCGGAGATCATGGCGCGGATCAAAGGCGCTTACGGGCTGGATGGCGCCGTCAATCCACTCCCTGAGGAAGGCAGCCTGCTGCCCGATACCTATCATTATTCCTACGGCGATGGCCGCAACGGCCTGGTCTCGCGCATGGAAAAAGCCATGGCGAGGACGCTGGCGCAAGCCTGGGCCCGGCGCAAGTCCGGCTTGGCCCTGAAATCGCCGCGCGAGGCTCTGATCCTGGCCTCCATCGTCGAAAAGGAGACCGCCCTTGACCAGGAGCGCCCGCTCATCGCCGCGGTGTTCCTCAATCGTCTGAAACGGGGGATGCGGCTGCAGTCGGACCCGACGGTGGCCTATGGCCTGGCGGTGGCGCCCGGCCCGGTGACTGGGCGCGCGGCCAAGCGCGGCGCCGGGTTGCGCGGAGGTCAATTGACCCGCGGCGATCTGGAGGAGCCGACGCCGTTCAACACTTACATCATCCCGGCTTTGCCGCCGGCGCCTATCGCCAATCCCGGCCGCGCCGCCATCGCCGCCGTCCTCAACCCGGCAAACAGCAACGCGCTCTATTTCGTTGCCGATGGCAAGGGCGGCCATGCCTTCGCCCGCACCCTGGCCGAGCACAACCGCAACGTCGCCCGCTGGCGCCGACTCCAGCGCCAACGACCCCAGCCCTAAAACCCAAAGTCACGGCAGCTTCTATCCTGATGGCTAATATACTAACATTGGAATAATTCCCTTGAATTGTCGATATACTAGTATTAGTATATCAACATGGAAAAACAAGTCGAATTCATGGGTGGGACCAAACAGACAATCACCGATTTCCCCCAACCCATGAAGGACGCCATGGGACAAGGGCTTTATGCGGCCCAGGTTGGAAGGAAAGCTCCGTCAGCCAAGCCGCTTAAAGGGTTTGGTGGGGCATCGGTAATAGAGATCAGGGATAGTCATAGTGGCAATACCTACCGGGTGGTCTACACCACCAAGTTCAATGATCTCATCGTGGTTCTCCATGCCTTCATGAAGAAGTCCAACCGAGGAATCGCCACGCCCAAGCCGGACATTGATCTTATCAAGAAGAGACTAAAAACCGCAGTTGACCTGTATTCGTAAATAGGAGAATTCAAATGGCAAAGCAAAACATCTTCAAGGAACTCGGCTTTGATAATCCCGATGAAGCCTTGGTCAAGGCCAAACTTGTGGTCCGCATTAACGACATCATCGAAAGCCGCAAACTGACCCAGGTCCAGGCCGCGAAGGTTCTGGGCATTACCCAATCCAATGTTTCCCGTCTGGTCAACGGCCATCTCGGCGATTTCTCCACCGAACGGCTGATCCGTTTCATCCGCCTGCTGGGACGGGACGTGGAGATCCGTATCTTCGAAAAGCCAATACGCAGAAAAGCCGGGCGGCTGACCGTCAAGGCCGCCTAGACTTCGGGCCCCTCCAACCGGTCGATAAAGCTGAAGTAGCTTCAATCCTTTTCCGGTAGGCGGCGCAGCCACGGGTCGACCACGCCCGGCGGCAAGGCGGCGGCCAGCCATGTCAGGAACGTCATCGGAAACGGGAAGGCGATGCGTGCCTTGCCCTTGTCCAGGCCGCGCTTGATGATGGCGGCGGCGCGCTCGGGCCCGATGATGAACGGCATCGCGAAGGGGTTGGTGTCGGTCATCGGGGTTTTGATGAATCCCGGGCAGATCACCGAAACCTCGATACCGTCATGGCCGAGCGCACCCCGCAGTCCCTCTCCCAGGACCTTGACCGCCGCCTTGCTCGCCGCATAGGCGGCCGCCCCCGGCAGTCCACGGTATCCGGCCAGCGAACTCATGATGGCGATTTGGCCGTGGATGGCTCGCTTGGCGCCGCCGGCTGGCCGCTCCCGTGCCCGCATCAGCTCTATGGCGGGGAGCACGGTGTTGATCACGCCGCCCACATTGACGGCGAAGATTTGCCGGGTCTTGTCAGTCCCGCCGGCTGCCCCTCCACCGGCGCTGAAGCTGCCGCCGGAGACGCCGGCATTGGCGATGACGAGATTCAGCCTTGCCCGGGCGTCGGCCTGGGCGATCCATGCGGCCATGGCGTCGGCATCGGTGACGTCGATTTGGCCGCACGCCACCGTGGCGCCGCGCTCACGGCAGGCGGTGGCCAGGGCTTCGAGACGGCTTTGATTTCTGCCACCGAGGGCAAGGACGACGCCGGGGGCAGCATAGGCCAGCGCCAGGGCGCCGCCGATGCCGCTGCTTGCCCCGGTGATCAGAATGGAACCGGGAGCTTTCATGTCATGTCCTCTGGGTGCCCTGGTTGATCCCCCGAGACACAGTCATATCGCGGGTTGTTGCCATCCGATCCGCAGGATATAGTGCCATCCGATCCGCAGGATATAGTGAAAGTCCACTTACCTACCACAAGATAAGGTCAATAGGTGCACCCATTGGGGGTTTGGTGTCGGTAACCAGCATGACGGGATTTGCCCGCGCCGAGGGTCACGAGGGTGATTTCCTGTGGCGCTGGGAGATCAAAAGCGTCAACGCCCGCGGCCTCGATATCCGTTGCCGCGTGCCGCAGGGCTTCGAGGCGCTTGAGCTTGTGGCACGGACCGCCGTTGCCGAGCACTTTCAGCGCGGCAGCTTCAATGTTGCCCTGGTGGTGGTGAACCCGCCCGGTGAAGTCAAGTTGGCGCTTAACCGCGAGATGCTCGCCCAGGTCCTCAACATCGCCAAGGAGATCGAGGCCGAAACCAATGCGGCGCCGCCCAGGCTTGATGGCTTGCTCGGGATTCGCGGCGTCGTTGAAAGCATCGAGCAAGACGAGGACGAGGAAGACCGCGCGCGACACGAGGGCTTGATCACCGAGACCCTGGTAGAGGCCCTGGGCGCGGTCGGCGCCATGCGCCGCGGCGAAGGCGACCGTCTTGCCGTCACCCTGGAAGGCCACCTTGCCCGCATCGATGAACTCTGCGCCCAAGTCGAGACCCTGGCCGCGGCCCAGCCCGCCGACATCCGGGCTCGTCTCATGGAACGCATCGCCGACTTGATCAAATCCGAACCGGCGCTCTCGGAAGAGCGTCTGGCTCAGGAATCGTTGTTGTTGGCGTCGAAGGCCGATGTCCGCGAGGAGATCGACCGCCTCAAGTCCCATATCATTGCCGCCAGGGATCTGATCGGCCAAGGCGGCGCCGTCGGCCGGCGACTCGATTTCCTGGCTCAGGAGTTCAACCGCGAGGCCAACACGCTGTGCTCCAAATCGGCCGCCAAGGATCTGACCACGGCCGGCCTTGATCTCAAGGCCACGATCGAGCAATTTCGCGAACAGATTCAGAATATCGAGTAGGCGTTCATGGATCTCTTCCAAATCCGCCGACGTGGTCTGATGCTGGTGCTGTCGTCGCCGTCCGGCGCCGGCAAAACCACAATCTCGCGCCGCTTGCTCGAGCACGAACAGGACCTGATCCTGTCGGTTTCGGTGACGACGCGGCCTAAACGTCCGGGCGAGGTCGCCGGCGTCGATTACCACTTCCTCGACCTCACCGATTTCAACCTCATGGTCAACCGGCAGGAACTTCTGGAATACGCCGAAGTGTTCGGGAACTATTACGGGACGCCGCGCGCCCCGGTGGAAAACAGCCTCTCAGAGGGCCAGGACGTGTTGTTCGATATCGATTGGCAGGGCACCCAGCAACTCAAGGAAAATGCCGGTGAAGATCTGGTCAGCATCTTCCTTTTGCCGCCATCGACCTCCGAGCTCGAGAAGCGCCTCAAGGCCCGCGCCCAGGATTCCGACGAAGTGGTCGCCAAGCGCATGGCGCTGTCCTCCAATGAATTGAGCCATTGGCCCGAATATGACTACATCATCGTCAATGACGACCTCGACAACTCCATCGCCGCGGTGCGGGCCATCCTCGCCGCCGAACGCAAGCGCCGCGACCGCCAGGTCGGGCTCGCCGATTTCGTCAAGGGGCTGCGCGAGGGCCAATAGTGGCGGTTACTACGGCCCAGCCAGGCTATAGGGCCTTGCCATAGGCTTGGGCCAGGGCGCAGAACGCCGCGAT
>CBDUSV010000023.1:0-17589 GCA_965369885.1 uncultured bacterium | reverse complement strand
CCTTGTACTCGATCAAGGAGTTGAAGCCTGATACCCGCGTCCTGTTGATGACCGGATACAGCTCCGACCAGGTGGATCGGCAGTTCACCCCCGATGACCCGCTTCCGGTCATGACCAAGCCGTTGGACCTGGATGCCATGATGGCGTGGCTCTCCGCCGCGTGAGGCCCTTCAAGTCAACTCACAACAGCTCTGGCGCCGGTCGGCCACGGTGACCCAACTAGCGCCATTTAACCACCAATCCCGCCCCGATCAGTGCGAACAGCGCAAGCATTGTGAATCCGCCGGTATAACCGAAGCCCCCGGCGAGGAGCAGGCCGAACAATCCCGGCGCGACGGCAATGCCGCCGAATGTGACGAATACCGCTCCGCTGGTCGCCAACCCGGCCTGGCCCGGCGCCGCGATCCGGGCAAATTCCGCTAAAAAGACACCGTTCCAGCCGATCGCCGTCGCCCCGAACAAAATCGCCGAGGCGTGGAGCGCCAGGGGCGGCCAACCGGGCCCAAACCCCGCTATTAACAGAGATGCTCCCGACATCGCGATGCCAAGCGTGATCAACAGCCTGCGCGCATCCAGCACCGTGCCCGACACCGCGCCCCAGAAGATACGGCCCGCCACCCCGGCCAACTGGGCCGACGCCAGCACAATGCCCGCGGCAACCAAGTCGAGGCGGACCACCTCGATCAGGTAGGTTACCAGATAGGTGATCATCGACATTTGTACCGCCGAATACGAAAACGACAGAAACGCCATGCGCCGGAGCAAGGGTTCGCCGAGCACCAATCTGATCGGCGCGAAGAAACCGCCATGGAATCGCGCCTTGGGTTCGCGGTCATGATCGAGCCGGCGGCGCAACGTCTGTAGAATGGGGATCACCACCAAGCATGCCAGGGCGATGGCGATGGCCGCCCCGCGCCACCCCCACAGCAACACCATGGGCGGCACCAAAAGACCGGCCAGCGCGCCACCCGCCGGCACGCCGGTCTGCTTAATCGAGAAGACCAGTGGCATTAGCCGCGGCGGTGTGGTGCGGGCCAGGATATGGGAACTGGCCGGTGTCGGTGGACCATATGCAAGTCCCATCACCAGTGCCGCGAACAAGATCAGGACGAGGATGCCCGACGATAGGGTCAGCATCGCCAGTGCCGCCGCGGCCAAGGCCAGCTGGGCCATGCGAATTGCGCCGAATCGCCGCACGCCATGCCCCGCCAATATGGCGCCGACCATGGCGGACGAGAACACCGCCGTCATGTAGAACCCGATGGCGCCTGGGTCGATGCCGAGGTCGCGGGCCAACGGCACGGCGAAGACCGCCACCGAAAAACCCGCCATGGTGACCATGGTCTGGACCACGGTCATGGTGATCAATGGCACCATCATGGCGCGGCTGCTGGGTGGGGCGGGGGTGATGGAGCTCACACCGTCGCCGTTAGGGGACTCAGGTTTTGGCATAATTTTTATTCAGCCGAGCTTCAAGAGCTTTTTGGCGTTGCCGGCCAGCACCTGGTCCCTTTCGCTTTCGGTCAGGGGGAGATCATATACCAGGTCCAGTCCCTGTTGCTTCAAAGGCGTCAGCGGCGGCGCGTCGGTGCCAAACACAAAGTGACCGGCGCCGATGGTCTCCAAGGCGCACCTTGCCGCCGGCAGGTGGTAGCTCACCGTATCCATGTACATCTTCTTCAGATACTCGCTAGGGGGGCGTTTGATCAGCATCGGCGCGGAATCGCTCGGTCTGGTGTAGAACCCCTCCGACTGGAAGGCGTAATTGTAATCCAATCTTCCGACGACCTCGGAAATCCCGCCGCCCAAATGGGTCGCCACAATCTTCAAGGTGGGAAACTCTTCCATGACGCCATAGAGGATGAGACGCGCCAAGCTAAGACAACTGTCAAAAGGCCGGCCAACGCTTGAAGTCAGGCGGAACTCCGCCATGCGCTCCTCGCCGAAGGCAACCGCGGGCGGGTGTATCATGACAGGAATGTCCAGCCTGGTGATCAACTCGAAGAATGGCCGCACCTCGGGATCGTCCAGGTAGATGCCTTGGTGGCTCGAGGTGACGATCACGCCCCGCAGCCCATCCTCGGTGACCGCGCGTTCAAGTTCCTCTAGGAATTCATCGCCGCCACCCGGCAGGGCGCCGGCCAAGCCATAGATCTTGCCGCTATATCGATTCTGGACCTCGGCGAGATATTGGTTCGACCGCTTGATGGACGCCAAAGCCTCCTTCAGCGGGCGGTGATGCAATCGATGCTGGGTATTGCTGACCACGGTGATGTCGACACCCACCTGATCCTGGGCGTCGAGAATCTTCTCCAGGGTCATTTGGCAGCGGCCTTGCCAGGCCGGTTTTGCCGATTCTTCCGGTGGTATGAGGTGGGTATGCCAATCAATGATCATTGTTTTGATCCCCCGCCGGCCCGGGACGGCGCCTCTCGTTCTGTGGAGTTTAGTAGGTTTTTCTCATTTTCGAGATTTAGGGTCTAGAATACCCCAGTGAGATTCTTGAAGTTCGCCTTATCCGCGGTGCCGGCACTCGCCCTTGGCGGCTGCGCCAATCCTGACACCCCATCGGTGGTGATGCTGGACGAGGCCGATTCCACTTACATGTCCCGATCCCTCCAGGGTGCGCTTGAAAGCAACAAATCAGGCCACAGCAGCAACTGGATCAACCCTGACAACAGCCACCGGGGGGCTGTTACGCCTCTCCGCACCTTCAAGTCCGAAACCGGCCAGGACTGCCGAGAATTCCAGCGTTTGGCCACGATCGAGGGCAAAACCGGCTTCAATTACGGCACCGCCTGTCGGCAGCCCGATGGAACCTGGCGGATCGTCACGGATACACGGAAATCATACGACAATGACCCTGGACCGCGCTACGGCGGCTATGTCGGCTATGGTCATTACGGTTACCCGTACTCCTACCGGCACTCCTATGGATACCGTCATTACCTCCACGGCGGGCGGCATTATGGCTCAGGGATTTCGTTCGGGTTCGGCTATCCCTGAGGGCGTCTTACGCCGCTTGGCCCGGACTCCGACAAACCAAGACTCCGACAAACCAATTCGTGGCCTAACCGCCATTCAATCGCCAGGGTTCCTTACATTCAGGATGGCCTCGGGCCTTTCCCGCACCCGCATAACATCCTCGTTGGTGGCGGAATAGGCAATCAGGGTGAGGTTCACCTTGTCATTCCACATGACACACCTGGCGGTGGTCAAGTTCAGATAGATGGTCTTGTCTTCCGTGTCCGTACATTTAACCCAGTCTGTCATGGTCGGTCCCTTTCGGCCTTAATGCGGTCTTGTAGCAGTGCGTTACCATTGTTGGCGTCAATCGTGCAACCGGCTGCCGCGGTCCCATATCACCAATATTTGATGGTGAGAAGGTGCTTACGATTTATACTCCTGACGACACCCATGATGCCATTGGCCGTGAAAAACCGCATTGGAGGTAAAAATGAAGGCAATTGTTTTTTTACGGCGCTTCATTCCTAGATCAGCATTTCCAATCAGTTTGGCCGCCGCCACTTTGTTGTTCGTTTCGCCGGTGATGGGGGTTGAAGTCGCGGGGAAGTGGAAGGGAATGTACTATTTTCAAGACGGTCGGCCCCCCGTGCAACTTACCCTGAATTTAAGCCAGTCGAGCACAAATGCCGGCGTCTGGGGAAATAGCGTTGAACCGAATACATTCAACAAGACCGGCGGTGAGCTCAAAGCCAATCTGCGTGGTCATCTCGAGGGAAATTATTTAAGTTTTATAAAAACTTATGATGGATCAAAAGGATATAGCCACTCGGTACTTTACTCAGGAACCGTGTCGAAGAACGGAAACTCCATAACCGGCAAATGGAGTGTGAAAAATCTAGTCGGCAATTTTGAGATATCGCGCCAATGAGTTGCGCCCCCGCCCGGCCGCCCCTGTTCGGGGATAAGAGTTACCGCTGAGCCGGCCGCATGGATGAAAACGGAACGCGGACAACTTGGCCGAGATAGGGGAAGGTGCGATTGTCGAAGGCGCCGGCGACAAATAGAAATTTTTCGTTGGGGGCAATGGCAACGGTGGTCACGTAACGCTCGGGCCGCGGGAATGAACCAACCGCATGGCCCTTCGGATCGAACACCATGACGCGCGCCGCGCCATAGACCGCGGCATAGAGACGGCCTGCCGGGCCCAGATCGAGCCCATCCGGTCCCGCCAGGGGATCGGTGAGCGATACCACGTCCTTTAAATCAGTGAATGTCGAGGCTTGCCCCAGGCTGCCTTTGGCGTCGATAGGGAACGCCAAGATGCGCCGCGCAAGGTGTTCCGAGACCAAAAGCCGATGGCGTAAATGATCGACCACCAGCCCATTGGCGTAGCGCAGGCCCTTTACCAAGCGGCGCAGAGCCTTGCCGGGCCGCCAGTAAAGGATGGCGCCGGTGGCGGGCGCTGAAGGCGAAAAGACCCCCGAATTGCTTATGTAGACGCCTGTTCCATCGCCGGCTATATCGTTGGGCCGGCGCAGCCGGTTGCCCTCATGGTCCACCCTGATGCGCCTTTGCGGTTTGCCATCGCTGTCCGTCACCAACAGATAGCCGCCAAGATGACAGGCGATGACCATAAGCTGGCCGGCACGCCCAATGGCGGTTGGCCCGCAACCACCTTCGAC
Source organism: uncultured bacterium (assembly GCA_965369885.1). Classification (GTDB taxonomy): domain Bacteria; phylum Pseudomonadota; class Alphaproteobacteria; order SMXQ01; family SMXQ01; genus JAZFWG01. Next base: position 12,940 of record CBDUSV010000023.1, on the reverse strand, counting down.
CAGGAACGGTTTTGCCCCCGCGCCCACCCCCGTGCCCACCAGGCGCATGACACGGTTTCGTGTCATCTCGGCATAATATAACGAGCCGGTTTCAGCGTCCCAATAGAGACCCTCGGGATAATGCGCGGCGGCATCGACAACCACATCATCGCTTGCACGTGCGCTGGCCCCACTGAGCAGCGCAAGGAGTAGCGACACGGCCATGGTGAGCCGGCGAAGGATCACATCCGCCTCAAGAAGAAGAGGCCAACCGCTCCCACCGCCGTCACGGCGGCGAAAATCTGGGTGATCAAGCTAATCCCGAACATCGGGATCAGGGTGAAGGTGACGAACAGGGTGCCGAAAATATTGCCCATGGTCGAGACGGCATAACACAGCCCGGCAACCCGTCCCGCGTGGGCCAGGTCGGCCAGAATGACGCGAACGACGAAGGGTAAAAGCGTGCCGAGACACGCCAGCGGCAGGAAAAGCAGCATGGCGGACGCGGTGATGGTGACCAGTGGCCCATCGCCCATAGTATCTAGGAGAACAGGCAGCATCACCTTGGCAAGGGCGGGCACGGCTCCGATCCAACCGGCGGCCAACGCCACGAGCAAAGCCGAGACCCGCAAGTCGGGGCGCCGGTCGACGAGATAACCGCCGGCATAATAGCCAACCATCAGAGCCGCCAGCACGGTCGAGATCAAAGCCGCCCAGGTTTCGATGCTGCCGCCGAAATAGGGGTAGAGATAGCGGCTGGCCAACATCTCGAAGCCCATCACCACACTGCCCAAGGTGAAGACGATAAGCTGGACGGCGGCTACTCGCCACACCCCCTTCAAGGCGTCGCCCATTTGGTATTGTGGCGTTCGATGGCGCGCAAGGCCTCAACCGGGGCAAAATCGTCGGTCAGCGCCTTATGGCGGGGTTTTCCCACCAGGAATTTCCGCACGCTCAGCAGCTTCACCAAAGGATAGCGAAAGCCATAGGATCGCTGCAGCTCTTGGGCGCGGGCATGCAGGGCAGTTTCATCGCGCCGCGGGCCATCATAGGCGACAGTCACCACATTGCCGCCAGCAACGTAGAATTCGACTTGCTCGAAGACCTCCCGCAGCGTCGCCACCGACGCGTCGAAAAGCATGGTCGACGGCTCGACATTTTGTGCAAGCACGCCGCCCGCTTTCAGCCGGGCGCGGGCCAGGCCGTAGAACTCTTTCGTCATCAGATGAAAGGGAACGAATGGCCCACGGTAGGCATCGACCATAATGACATCGTATTTATTCTTACTCCTCATGAGAAAGACGCGGCCATCCTTGGATTTTATATCGAACTTCTTTTCCGGCGCGACCTTGAAGTACTTTTTGGCGAGCTCGATGACCTTGTCGTCGAGCTCAACGCTTGTGACCTGAACCTTGGGAAGATGGCGGTGCAGATACCATGCGGTGCGGCCACCGCCGAAGCCAATTTCAAGAATGCTGTCGAGCTTTTGGGTATATGCAAGAGAGGCCGTCATGTAGCGGGTGTAGATGACCGGCAGTTCGAGCTCATCGGACGTGTTGGCGACACTTTCCGTGTAGAACCGGCGGTTGTACCCGAATGACATGGTTACGTAGCTGCCGCGACGATACACCAAGATCGTGTTGTACTTGGAATCGACGCGCTGAACGAGCTTTTCGGCCGCCGGCGCGGTACGGGGGAAGATGACGCCGGCCAGCATCGCGGACACCGCCAGCATTGCGAATACTGAACATCTGCTTATCGACATTCCACCGCGATCTTTCCCTATTCTCGCAGATGCCAAGCCCGCCCCGGGCAAACACCCCGGGTGCTTGGTTATAGCATTTCTCCCGGCACATCGGGGGGAATGCTCATCCCCGGTGAATATCCCATCCGGGCGTTCGGATGTCATATGGCAATGACGGCTCATACCTTTTACATTGCCAAAATTGCAATTTAACATCATTCTAAGTGTGGGAGGGGATCGCTGAAACTGTTGTTTGATACGTTGATATCCCCGACAAAACGGAGGCAATTTATGCGCGGCACAATTGAAAGGCATGTCTGCTTTTGCCTTGGTCTGGCGGTAGCAATGCTGGCATCGGGTCAGGTCCACGCCGCGCCTCCTGGGGACTGGACGAAGATCCCGGTAAAAACCATAACCCTGTTCTATCCCGGCCAGGCATCCAACGCCTGGACCCGTGGTTCCGATCATCTAGGCGCTGATTGGGTCCGCCGCGGGGCGCGGTGCCGCACCTGTCATGAGGGCGAGGAAGAGGCGATGGGGGAACTCCTGGTTTCCGGAGGAAAACTCGAACCCACTCCGATTGCCGGCAAATCAGGGTCCAAGAAAGTTTCCGTCCAGACCGCCTATGACAGCAAGAATCTCTATTTTCGATTCCAGTGGCGTTCCGACATGAACCGCGAAGGGCGCATGCACAACATGGTCCGGTTCGACGGCAAGGGCTGGCAATGGTTCGGAAGTCACCGTGCAAATTCCAAGGTCCGCGGCGGGAAAACGCCGCCGCTGTATGAGGACCGCTTCTCGATCATGGTTGATGATGGGTCCGTGTCTGGTTTTGCCCAACAGGGCTGCTGGCTGACCTGCCACGACAGCATGCGTCACATGCCGGCCGCGCCAAAAGCCGCCGCCGTCAAGGCCCATCCCTATCTTGGCAAGACCATGAAGAAAAGTGATATCCGCAAATACATCCCGCTGTCCCGCATCAATGACGAAAACCCCTGGGACAAGGTCAAATCGCCCGGCGACATCGCCAAGCTCAAGGCCGCCGGCGGCTTTCTCGATCTGATGCAATGGCGGGTGGCGCGCAGCAACGCCGTCGGAATGGCCGATGACGGCTATGTGCTGCAATACCGCAACTTCGACGCCGGCAAGAAGATGTTCTCCTGGAATCTCAACCGCAAGACGATGACGCCGAAATACATGTTCGATGCGGGTAAGACCGGTTACATCGCCTTGCGGAGCGAAGATTTCGCCAACCCCGCCAAAGCAATCGCGATCATCAAGGAAGTCAACGCCAAACCCTATGATCCAAACGCCGGCTTCAAGGTCGGAGACATCCTTCCAGGCCGGCTTTTAACCACCAAGGTCAAGGGGTCCGCCGGCGACAACACCAGCGCAAAGGGCGCCTGGAAAGACAAAACCTATACTCTGTTGTTCACCCGCCGCCTCGACACCGGGCATCCCCAAGACGATAAGATTCTGAAACCGGGCGGGGTCTATTCGATCAGCTTTGCCATTCACGACGACAATGTCACCACCAGGTTCCATCAGGTGTCGTTCCCCTTCACGCTGGGGATCGGTGTCAGAGCGGACCTTCAAGCGGTGAAAATCGACTAGCGGATAGGCGGATTTGTCCAGATGCTTAGCAAAACCGATGTGTCCATTCCCCCGGCAGGCGCCCTAACGGCGCGAACGAGCGGTCTGTGAGCATGTTTTCCTTCTTCAAGCGCACGGCCTTTTTGGTTTTCGTCATCGGCGGCGTCGCCGGCATCGGCGTGGCTCTTTTCGCGGAACAGATGGATCATTTCACATCGACCGACGAGTTCTGCACGTCGTGTCACTTGACGGGCGAATACATCGCGAACAGCAAAGTGTACCGGGGCTCGGCGCATCAGACGACCCCAAGCGGCGTGCGTGCGGGGTGTGCCGACTGCCACATTCCCAAGGGGCTGGTGGCGGGGAACTATGCCCACATCGTCAAAGGAGCAATGGATCTTTTGGGCGAGATGCTCCACGACTACGATGATCCCAAGGTATGGCAGGCGCGCCGAGCCGAACTTGCCCATGTCGCCCGTGACTGGCTGCGCGCCAATGACAGCGTGACCTGCCGCACCTGTCACGAGCAGCAATCGGTCAAACCACAACGCAGCCGGGGTAAGTTCATGCATCTTTTCGCCGAAAGAACCGAAAAGACCTGCATCGATTGTCATTACAACCTGGTTCATGACCCGGTCCCGGTCCGAAAACGCTTCCTCCTCACGTCAGAAAAATGATCCATGGGGAACCGGCACACAGTTGCCAGGGGCGCCGTTGCTCAGCTGGAAAACCCTTGGAAGCCGCCACTATTTGATGGCGCGGCCACCCCTGCCAGCCCCACCCCTCGCATACCTCAATATCTCAGGGATACTTACGACTGGGCTTATATCAACCCCCGGAACGTCCGCCTTCTCGACCGGGAACTGGTTGTTTCGATCATTCTTTGGGGCAATCACCGGCGGCTACAGAAAATAGCTTTTGATGAAATTGATCCGGGCAAAACCGTCCTGCAACCGGCTTGTGTTCATGGTGATTTTTCACCCTCGCTCGCCAGACATATTGGGGCCGGCGGCGCTCTCGATGTGGTTGACGTTGTGCCAATCCAGGTTGCCTTATGCCGGCGAAAATTGCGGAATTTTTCTCAGGCGACGGCCACCCTCGCCGATTCCAAATATCCAACCGGGAAACGATATGATGCGGTGTGCTGTTATTTTTTGCTGCACGAATTGCCCAGCGATTACAAGCAATCGGTGGTCAACGCTCTGCTGGCAAGCGTGCGGCCAGGCGGCAAGGTGATCTTTGTCGATTACCACAAACCACACTGGACCCACCCGCTTAAACCAGTCACCAGTGTGATTTTCGACACTCTGGAGCCCTTCGCCAAGCAACTTTGGCGACAGGAAATTTCGGATTTTGCTGATCGCACTTGGGCTGTTTCCTGGAACAAGGACACCTACTTCGGCGGCCTTTTTCAAAGGGTCGTCGCGGTTCGGGCAGAATAATTCCAACCCATGGGGGTAGCTCGGGCGAAGGCGTCACCTCATTCTGATGGTGTTGACCGCGAACAGCCCGAACGCCACCATGGTGGCGAACACCAGGAACCAGAAACTGGCGTCGCGGCGCTGTCTCTTGTCGAGCGCGGCGCCGCGGGCGATTTTCCGCAGGCCGTTTTCCCTCAGGAACTTCACCAGGGGTGCGGTCGCGCCCTCGCCAAAATACTTGCCCCGGGTCCCCGCGGCGATGAAGGTCAGGATGTCGTCGCGCAGCGGGATGAGAACGGTTTTGCCCTCGGCGCTGGCAAGCTCGCGGGTGCAGGCGCCACCCTCGGCGTGCGCCGGGATCGGCGTTTCTCCGGGATTGCCGATGCCCACACTGAGGACCCTGATGCCCGATTTTCGCAAGGATTCGAAGGCCGGTTGAAACCGTCTCTGGTAGCTGCCACTCACATGGCCGTCGCTGAGCAGGATGACATGGGACACATTGCCATAGAATTCCGGCAGGCGGTTCTTCTTGGCGGCGATGACGGAAAGCGCATTGCCAATCTTGGTCGCCGTCGATTGATAGGTTAGCCCGACGAACAGGCCGTGCTTGATGACCTCTTCGAGATAGGCGTGATCAAAGGTCATCTGGGTGATCGGGATGGCAAGCCTGTCGAAGGCGGCGATGCCGAATTTCCCCTCGGGAATCTTGGCGATCACATCGCGCATGACAGTCTTCGCGCGATCGAGGAATGTCGGCTCGCCACAGGAATATCGCGCATTCATGCTGCGCGAAACATCGACGAGAAAAAGAAAATCGCCGGTGCTGCGGGTCTCGATATAGGGCCTGGCCCCGATGGCGGCCAATGAGGCGATGAACAAGGCCACAAGTGCGGCGCGGGAGATGAAATGCCATCTTCCGGGCACCCGGGCATGAAATGCGCTTAGCGCTCTCCGGGCCTGGAGCTCGCCCCGCCACAGCACCCAAAGCAAGGGCGCGACGATGACGATCACGGCGAACGCCTCAGGATAGGCGAAGCCCATTGCGGCCCCCTTCGGCGTTGGCGGCACCGCCAGGCGCGGCTTGCGACTGGTGGAACACGACATTAAGGATGCCAAGGACGATACTGGCCAACACCACCAGGGCGAGGGCGAGGATCCAACGGATGTCGGTGGTGTATTCCTTCTGGTCGAGCTTGAAGCGGGGCAATTCCTCGACTTCGCCGACCAGCCTGTAAGCCTCTTGCATCTCTTGTTCGGAATCGACCCGGAATATGCGGAATCCCGGATCGGCGGCGAAGTCCCGCGTCAGGCCATCGGCGATTTTCTGGGCGATGCCGACGCCGATGATATAGAGCCTGATCTTGTCCTTTCTGAGATTGCGGGCGGCGACGCCGATATTCTGCACGTCGTCCTCGGCATCGGTGATCAGGATGACGGCGCCGTCGCCCACCACATCCTGGGCAGCGAACACGTCCCGCGCCAGGCTCAGCGCCTTGTCGGTGTTGGTCAGGGATGAGAAGGCCTGGATCTGGGACTCCACGCCGCGGCCGATGTCTTCCTCGAGGACCTCCCAGAACCGGTTCGCGGTTTCCACCGTCGGCCAGCGGGCCAGGATTGGTTCGGTCGAGAACAGAATCAGCCCGATACGCTCGCCGTTGAATCGCGCGACGAAATCCATCAGGGCTTTGCGCGCCGCCTGGTAGCGCGGCACCTTGCCCAACTTTTCCTTGCCCGCGCCGGTTTGCGGCCGCGCCGGTTGCCCGGGCAGGGAGACGATTTTCTCCTGTCCCAGGGGTACGGTCATCGAGCGCGAGATATCGACCATCAAGACGAAATTCTTGTGAACGGTCTGGCTGGTGCCGGCGAACAGCGGCCGGGCCGAGTGATAGACCGGGCCCGCCCACAGCACGCCGATCATCGCCGCCAGGGTCCCCCAAGCCACCGCGCGCAGCCACCGTCTTGGCGCCGCGGAAAACCAGCCATGGGCGGAAAGGTATTCCAGTCCCGTCAGGGCAACCGTGCCGCGATTGGCGCGATTGGCCAGTTGCCAGCCAAGCAGGGCAAGGAAAGGCAGGCTCACGAGGAACCCCGCCGGCGTGGTGAAACCGACCGAAGCGATGATGTCGCCGATGACATTCACGGGCTTGTCACCCCTAGAAGCCCTGGCGCGGCGCGGTGTGTCTTGCGGGATGTCTTAATGCAGCGGTGGCTAATAATGTTCAGAGACACCATAGCCCTTGTCCTTTTTGCCTTTGCCCTTCTTATCCGAGTACTTGTCCGGCCATTTCATGTTGAGCACGTCGACAATGGCCTTGCGCTGAGAATCCTTGACCTTGACGCCCTTGAGGCCCCTCTTGGCGGTTCCTCTCCCCCGGCTCGCCTCGAACAGTTTCTTCAGCGCGCCCAACACGGCCCCGTGGCGCTTGATCACCAACTCCAGGTTTCTGCGGATGTCCTCGTCGTGGCGGGCGGCGCGCGCGGCATCCTGCAGATTGCCCACGGCCTGGCGCAGCCACTTCTCGCTCTTGAGGAACAACTCGACCTCTTCCGGGGTGTCGAGATAGGCCGCAAGCGATAGCTTGTCGTTGAACAGCGCTTCAAACAACTCCATGGCGTTGAGCGGCGTCGCAGGGGATTCTCTCAAATGCGCCAGTGCGGTGCCGGCGTTGTAAAGCGCCGCCGCCTTGATGGCCCCATCCTCGAGGCGGTTGCCGGCCTCCAACATGTTGGCGGCATCCTCGATCAACGGGATGTCTTCGGCGACCGCCGCCACGGCTAAGTTGTAGCGCGCCACATCGGGCGAGAGCCAGAATCCGGGCCGCGCCGCGAGGGCGAACATTGCCGCCGCCACGGCCACGCAAAGCCCGGCGGCGGCGAGAATGCGTGGTTGGCGGGCGAGGCGTGCAGCGATTGACGGCTCTTGCTCCCGGTGCAGCCGGTCACGGGCGACGATGGCGGAAAAAATTTCATCGAGGTTGAGGAGATCGCTTATCCGCCCCACATCGTCTTCCGAAAGGCTGGGTTGGCGGTAGAGGTCGTGCAAGCCGCGATGGGCCCTTGCGGCGGCGTCCTGCCAGAACGCGTCCTTGGGGTAGTCGCCCGACCATAACGCCCTGGGACTGGTGCGGGCGCCGGTCTGCAGCAGGCGCGAAAAAATCCGCTCGCACTTAAGAAGGTAGTCGCGCCCATCAAGGGCGGCGCGGTCGATGCCGTGGAACTCGCGCCACAGACGTTCGGGGGCGGAAAGCTCAACCGTTGGGCGGCGGCGGCCGTACCACCACAGCAGGAATGCCGCGAGCGCCAGGATAATAGCGCCCGATACCCCGACCAACCATTGGCGAAGCCGGGCCGGGTCATGAATCGTGCCCTTGAGGGCCCGTAGCGGGACCGCGGAAATGTCGCGCGGATAGTATTCGGTGATATGAATGGCTGGGGTCGGAATCCGAATTGATTGCAATTGAGCGCCGGACCGGCTTCCTGACGCTGTCTTGGGCTGGTAGAACACCACCGCCGGGTCCAACTGGTAGGTCCTTGGCGGATCGAGCTTGACGCCTTGCAACTGGTAATCGAGACGATATTCCTCGATCTCGCCGTCGAGTTCGCGCCTGGCCTCGAAGCCTTCGCGCTTTTCGAACGGAAAGAACGGCAGGCTTCGTTTAAAGGTATCGAGGTTGGGCACAACCCGGTCACGCCGGTACAGGATGCGGGCCCGGTATCGTATGGTTTCGCCGATAAAATAGCTGTCGCGGTCGAATGACGCCCAACCGGCGATATCGACCCCCGCGGGCAGCACCTCATCCGCCAGAACGGTGAAGCGAAACATCTGCTTGGGCCAGCCCGTCATCGAGGCGCCAACAACAAGTGCGCCCGCCAAGACGGCAAGCAAGGCGGCCAACGCCGCGAACACGACAAGGCGGTTGCCCACGAATTTCCGGTAACCGGTCAACCCGCCCCCCCGCTTTTCCGTTGCTGGAAGAACCGGTTGAATAGCTTGGCGATGTCCCCGAGCCGTGGGCTTTTGAGGTGAAGATGCCTGACCCCCCGCGCGCGCAGCACCGCCGTCAGGTCCCGGAATCGCTCCTCGTGCGCGGCGCGGATCTTTTGCGCCACACCCGGGGATATCCAAGCCTCTTGCCGCGTGCCGGTCTCGGGATTGGCGAACGGCACGAAGGTTCCTTTCTCGACCAGGGGGAAGCTGTATTCAAGCGCGTCTTGGACGATCACCGGGATGAAATCATAGCGCCTTGCCCCCTTTGACAGCCGGGACAAATCGACCAGGCTGCCCTGGCTGTCGAGAAAATCCGAGCAGTAAATCAGTATTGCGTTGGGCGGCAAACACCGGCTGAGCGGTATGCGGATGCCCTTCATCCGCCCATCATCGGCGTCGGCGAAGATGGCCCATAACGTGCGGTAGAGGTGATAGAAATGGCGCGAGCCCAATCCCTGGCCAAAGCTATAGAGGCCCTGGTCGGTCCTCACCGCCAATCCGAACGTCATTTCCGATTGCCACGCGGAATACAGCACCAAGGCGGCGGCTTGCAACTGGATGGCGAGTTTGTCGCGAACCCGCATCGACGCCGAACGGTCCACCACCACCATCACCTTGAGCTCTCGCAAGGCAACCCGTTCGACGACCGTCGGTGTGCCGCGCCGCGCCGATGCCGGGAGATTGATGCGGCGCGGGTCATCGCCCATGGCGAAGTCCCGGTAACCCATGGGCTCGAACCCCTTGCCCTCAAGGGGACTGGTCCACTGCCCCGCCAGGAAACTGACCACCCGTTTTTTTGGTACGAAGCTTATGGGTGTTCGGGGTATTTCGCGCAGAAGTTCCTTGCGGTCCAAGGCTACAGCACTTCCCTGATGATCTTGTCGATAATCTCGGCGATGCGGATTTCGTTGTCCTCCGGCTCGACTTCGCCCGGCTTGAAGACGATGCGGTGACGGAAGATCGGCATCAGCACCTCGGCGATATCCTGGGGCGTGACGTATTCGTTGCCCTGAAAAGCGGCATGCACGCGCGCCGACTGAAGAATATAGATTCCCGCCCGAGGTGAACCGCCGCCGCCGATTTCGACGAGCCGGCACACCTCGTCGATCGAACTCCGCTCGGGCCGGGTTTGGTCGACGATCCGCTGGATCTTGCTGACGATGGCGGGCTCGACGTGAACCAGTGTGCGGATGGCCTGGCGCGCGGCCAGGATATCGTCCTCACCCACCACCGAAGCGACCGCGGGCATGCCGCCTTCCACGCCGTAGCGTTGTATGATCTCTTCCTCCTCGCCCGGGGACGGATAGCCGATCGGCACCATCATCAAGAAGCGGTCCCGCTCGGCGCGTCCGAGACCGAAGGTGCCTTCCTCTTCCACCGGGTTCTGGGTCGCCACCACCATGAACATCTTGCCAAGCTGGTAGGTCCCGCCAAGCTCGGTGGTCACCTGGCCTTCCTCCATCGGCTCAAGCACCGAGCCCTTGGACGCGGTGCGCGCGCGGTTGAGCTCGTCGGCAAGCAGGATGTTGGTATGAAGCGGCCCCTTGACCACCAGTTCGACCTGCTTGGTGACGGGATCGAAATGCTCGATGCCGACCACGTCCTTGGGTAGCAGGTCGGCGGCGAAGGAAATGCGGCGAAAATCCTCGTGGGTCGCTTCGGCCAGGGTCTTGAACAACAGGGTCTTAGCCAGACCCGGCACCCCTTCGATCAGGATATGCCCGCCGGCATACAGACAAATCAGGGTGAATTTGATGCTCTCGTCCATGCCCACGATGCGCTTGTGGATCTCGGCCTCGAGCAGCTTCATCTTGGAATGGACTTCGTCGAGCGAAAGCTGCTCTTCACGCGGTTCCCGTATCGTCAAAGCGTTACCCCTTATGCCCCCACAGATAAATTTTCGCTCCGAACATGGCGAAATATGAACGGAGCGAAAGTGTCTGGTCTTGGTTTGGTTTACCCCGTGCTGCCCAGCCGGTAATTTGCCTTGCGGTGCAGCTTGTATGTGCGTCCGTAAACATGGGGCAGTTTTTTCAGGCTCTTGGGCGCATCCTTGTGGGTCCAAACCACGGCGCCGGATATCACCGTCATCAATACCTTGATATCGCCGATCTTATTGTTGGGCACCGCCTTGGGATCGAGGAAATCCTTATCAATCACGATGAAGTCGGCGAACTTGCCGACCTCCAGGCTGCCGGTCAGCATTTCCGAGAAATTGAACTCGGCGGGAATGATGGTGTGCAGCTTGTAAGACGTGACGCGATCGATCTTCTCCTTGGGCTGCATGGTCTTTTTGGTATCGGGATCGTATCTGGTGACGAAGACCTCGACGTCCTTGAAGCTGGCATCGTCGGCCAGGACATGGACGCCGGCATCGATCATGCTGGCGATCGGGGCCTGGAACTCATAGCCTTCGGGGCCATAGAATTCGTTGATGGCCGCCGATTCATCGCGAATGCTGCGCCCCACATCCACCGGCAGGTAGAAGTTATATTTCCGCGCCATCGCCATGATTTCCGGCACCTTGCCGATCATCGTGCCATGGGAGAAGCCGTGCCGGGCGGCGCGAACCCGCTTGAGCGTTAAATCCGGGTTCATCTTCATGGCGTCTTCCAGCCGGTGGACGAACAACCGGATCATGTGGCTGCCGACGCCGTGCAGGCCGACCATCCGCCAGCCGGAGTTGAGGGCATTCCAGATGCCTTCGCCCAGCGGGCCCATGTTTTTCTTGTCTCCCCTGACCCAGGGCGGGCAGCGTTCGAGTTCCTCCTTGACGTATTTTTCCTTGCCGGGAAGCGCCGGAAGATCGGGGCCGAGGCAGGCCCTGGTGACGGCATCGCCGTCGCCCTCGGAGCCGACGCCAAGCAACCAGACCCAGGGGTTGTAATCGGCGCCCACCGACTGATCGCCGATGGTGGTGTAGAGGGACTTCGAGACCGCCGGGCCCACCGCCGGCAGCCGGTGATGTTCGTAGTGCCAGCCGATGCGGTACGGTATGCGTTTCTCCTCGCGCCACAGATTGTAGTAGCCCGCCACCTCGAACGGCTCATCAAGCCGGGTGCTGAGCTGGGTGACGCCAAGCTTCCAGATGTGGTTGAAGGCGGTGGCCTTGACCCCTTCGGCGAATTGCGCCGGGGTCGGCTTCGACTTCCAGATATCCTTAAGCTCGCCACGCAAGGGCGATGATTTGATCAGGCCCCGTTTGGCGGCGTCCTTCATGCCCCGGGCGTCCTTGGTCAGGGCGCCGTCGATGGAGGGCCAGCGCTCCTTGGTGCGCTTGTAGCTATAGGAATTGAGAAGGTTGATGCGGTGGCTGGCCGGGGTGCCGGCGGCGATGATGCCACGCTCATGATCGAGCGCCATGGCGGACATGGTTGGCGGCTCGGGTTCGGTGCGGTATTTCCACGGCAGCCAGGAGAACTTGATCTTGAACAGCGCTTTCTTGACCGGCTTACCGGTGGGCCCCTGGTCGACCCGCACCCATTGGTTCATCTTCATGCGTCGGAGCCGTTGAATTCCCGCCGCGCTGTGGAGCAGGAACATGCGGTCGGGCACCATCTCATCCAGGTGCTTCTGGGTGATCTTGGCGTCCTTCGGGTCCTTGGTGTCCATCAGGTGCGACACCGTGGCAATCGACGGGTAGCCCTTTTTGCGGTCGCGTATCAGCTCGATGCTGATCCAGTCGTCAATCCCCACCGTGACGGCGGCGCGCAACTGGTCGATGGACTTCTTGATCTTGGCGAGGGTCTCCTTGGCCGTCTTCTCGACCTTGATTCTGACGTAAAAGCCGGGCGTCGTGGTGGACAGCTTGAAGATGCGGGTCGCGCGCCGCGCCGCCGGGCCCTGGATATGATTGTGGCTGTCGATGAGGCCGGGCAGCACATTGGCGCCCTTCAAGTCCACCACCTTGGTCTTCGGCCCCTTGAATTTCATGATGTCGGCCGCCGACCCGAGGGCGAGGATTTTCTCGTCACGCACCGCCATGGCCTCGACGACGGAACCGGGGTTGTCGTTCACCTTGGTATTGTCGAAGGTCACGATTCTGCCGTTGACGTACAAAATATCCGGCCATGAAATCACCGCATCGGGAACCTGGGCGGTGACTTTCGCCGAGAAGGTCACGGTCATCAAAGCAATGCCAACGGCCCCGAACAGGGTGCGCCACAATTCTCGCCTCATCATGGTCATGTCGATTTCCCTTCCTTGATATTCAGG
>CBDUSV010000022.1:0-17651 GCA_965369885.1 uncultured bacterium | reverse complement strand
CCTATTCGGCCGGGGTGACGGATGCGTCCTTGGCGCCGCGCCGTGTCCGCAGCCACAACAGGCCCCCGGGCAGGCTGGCGGCGATCATGGCGAGTCCAAAGGTAATCGAGACCGCAAGGGCCTTGTCGGCGGGGAATCCCATGAGCTCGAAAGCGACGATCATCATCCCTTCGCGCACGCCCCAGCCCGAGAAGGAGATCGGAAGCATGCTCAGCAACATGATGATCGGCACCACCATGAAACACTGAAAGTAGGTGATATCAAGGCCGAAACCGCGGGCGAGGACATAGATCGTCAGCACGTTGAGAAGATGGATGACGATGCTGGCCAACAAGGCGGCCGCGCTTTGCCGCGGCGCCGCCCAGGCGAAGCGGCTGGCCGAGGCCAATTCGGCCACGGCGCCGATATAACGCATCTGGCGCAGCCGATCCGGCATCACCACCCCCAGCACAATGAATATCCCGACGGCGGTGAAAGCCCCTGCGATAGCCAGGATGGCACTCCAGGCCATGATCGGATTGTCGATGATGCCCAGAAAAGGGACCAACCCCAGGCCTGCCAGGGCAATGATGGAGATCGAACCCATGGCCCGGTCAAGGAAAACCGCGGTTGCCGCCGTCCTGAGTTCGATATCCAACTGCATGAGCCGCCATACACGAAAGGCGTCGCCGCTGAGGAAGGTCACCAAAACCTGGGCAAAGAAGGCGCCGATAAGGCTGATCTCGAACCCCTTGGCGAAACCGCAAGGATGCCCGAACATCTTGAGAATCGGGATCAGGCGGTATCCGCCCATGGCGAAAATAGCCACGAGAAGGGCCATGGCCTGAACCGCAACAACCGTATCCAGGGCTCCAATATGGGTGAAAGCGCTGGTAAAATCGATTCGGCTGGCGATGAGCCAGACCAGAAGGCCGGTCAAGACGGCTTTCGCAAGCAGCGCGATTATTTTGATCAGTGTTTTACGGGTCATCGCTGATCCAACACGGTTACCTTTCCATTCAGTATTCTATTTATGGTAACGGTAATTAATAAAATTTAATATTTCATTGGTAAGGCCAAATCATCATCTTTGGATAGGATCAAAATTTTGCGTTCTGTGAAAGAGAGTGAAAAAATGGCTGGAGATTGGGACCTGCTCTGGGATGAACTGCCTGAGGCTATGGAAATCAATCCGGCATATATATATCGCCGTAGATTGATCCATAGGATGTTGGATTTGGACTCAGAGCAGTCACAGGCACAGGTACGGCTCCTTGATATCGGCTGCGGCGACGGCAGCTTTGCCGCAAGCGTGAACAGGCGGTGGCCGAAAATTGCCATCGCCGGATTGGACGATAGCCAGAGAGGAATTGAGAAGTCACGGGAACGGGTCCCAGGGGCAGCGTTTTTCATGCGTGATCTCATCGCCAATGACAATGAGACGATTCCAGAACTTCAGGGCTGGGCTACCCATGCCCTTTGCTCCGAGGTCCTCGAGCATGTGGATGATCCATGTGCCTTGTTGCAAAAGGTCATTCCCTATCTGGCACCAGGCGCGTGTCTGGTTGTGACCGTGCCCAGCGGGCCAATGTCGGCGTTCGACCACCATGTTGGCCACCGTAAGCATTATACGGCTGACATGCTTGCCAAGGAACTGAATGATGCCGGCTTTGAAATCGACCGAATTTACTGCGCCGGGTTTCCTTTCCACAATCTCTATCGGTTGGTGGTTTTATCCAGGGGCGATACGGTCATTACTGATGCCCATGGTGCATCCGGCAAGGTTGCCAGTGTCGTTGCCAAAATTGTCATGCGCGTCTTTCACTGGTTGTTTTACCTTAACACAACAACGATGCCGTTCGGGTGGCAGATCATCGCCAGAGTACACCTGCCCAACTGACCGTCACCAGCAGTCGGGTCTTGACTTCATATAGCTGAGCCACCGGTGTTTCTGTAAGGGCCCTGTGCTTCAATCGACCTCTGGTTCCGAATGTTTCGCCGCCAGGTAGCGCCGCGCCTGTTCGCTGACATTCGACGAACACAACGGCTCGTAAAAAGAATCAGCAACACCACGCTTCCAGAGGATTGGAGCAAAACTGTTCACCAGCCGAATGTCCGACGAAAACCGCGTCAGCCGAGACATGTTGCACTTCTGTCCGTGAACCAAAGCGAGATTCAGTAACAGCGCCTGCCCATACTTCAAAGGAACGGGCTGCATCAGCGAATCAACCGGCGGGTTAAAACGGTACGGCGCATATGGCACTCCCATCTGGTGCTTAACCCCGCCCTTCTCAACCCCGTTCTCAAACTGCTCCGCCGGGTACTCCTGGTCAGCCTCTATATGAGAACCAGAAATCACCCGAAGCGCGCTCTCAGCATCAAGATCCAAAAACGGCACGGACAAAGAAAGCTCATATGCCGAGCCCCCGTACTGAGTGTCCCGGTGGTAATCAATGTTGTCCCCAGATACCCCAGGCCGCGCAATCCGCAAATAAGGCCGCGCCTGAATGCTGATATCGAGACCAATGAATTCCCGCAGCAACGACAACTGAGCGGTGATGATTCGCCTGCCGTGTCCGCCCTCGCGGTAGATCTCGGTGAGTTCCGCCTGAACCGCAATATGATGGTCATCGTTGGTGATATAATTGTGATAGGTGCCAAACTCGATCTCTGTGTTGCCAATGATTCTGCGCAACGCCTGAAGCAGCGCTTCCGATGCTTCGTCAAGTGGGCTTCTATCCAGAAGGTCGATGGCGATCCAGCCATTTTCCAGCAAGTCCTCCTTCAACTCATCAAGGCGCTGTGGCATTTCAAGCACTCGCATCTATGTCATGGATGTTGGTGGCCTAAGGTTGACCGCCGCCACCGCCATTGTTCAAAGCTGTGCAGGAGAACTCTACCGGGGCGACAAGGTTGCAGTCCATAGTTTAAGGTAGGGTTAATAAACTCAAGAGTACAATTTCGAGATCAGCCCCGTCTTGTTCG
This sequence comes from uncultured bacterium, assembly GCA_965369885.1. Classification (GTDB taxonomy): domain Bacteria; phylum Pseudomonadota; class Alphaproteobacteria; order SMXQ01; family SMXQ01; genus JAZFWG01. Next base: position 14,687 of record CBDUSV010000022.1, on the reverse strand, counting down.
CTTGCACTCTATGACTCTGATAGCTGATTTGGCGGTGCCGGGGGCAAATTGGCAAGCCCGTTAGAATTAGGCCTATTTTAGAGGTTTTCGGGAAATGAGTTATAAGTTTTTCGAGCTTTGCATCAGGCTATCCGTAGTCCACCCATTGGTGTGGAAACTGGCATGGGAAGTCGTTCACCGCCTTACGTTTTTGCTGCCCCATGACTTGAGCTATTTTGCTTTCCGCCACTTCATGTCAGATGCGGAAGGCCTTTTTCTCGATGTGGGCGCAAATGACGGAATCTCGGCGCTTTCCATCAGGAGGTTCAACAAAACCTACAACATTCTCTCCTTGGAGCCCAACCTCGCACATGAGCCGGCGCTGAAAAAGCTCAAGACACGTGATCCGAAATTTGACTACATGATGGTTGGCGCGGGGGTGGAAGCTTGCACCACGTCCTTCTTCGTGCCGGTCTATTTGGGGATCGCACTGCATACGATCACCTCAGGCAGTCGCGATCAGGTCATCACCGGCCTTGAAAAATGCTTTGGCAAGTTGGTGAGGGCGAGAACCAAAATCATCGAGATCACCGGAGATGTGGTCAAAATTGATGATCTTGGCATCGAGCCATCAATTATAAAAATTGATGCGGAGGGATTTGATTTCCATATCCTCCTTGGTGCCCGCGAAACCATTCAAACCTCGAAACCGTTCATCGCGATAGAAGTCGCCTGGTCGAACATCGAAGATATCAAGAAATTCATGGATGAAATTCAATATACGCTTTTGGCTTACGACATAAAAAATGATTGCTTTAGCCGCACTTTAGAAGGTGTCAATTCACATCCTTTATTGCATCATAATTTATTTGCCGTTCCCCACGACCGCATGGCAACGATCCCGATTTGCTGAGATTGGCTGTTTTATTGTAAGGTTCTATTTGATTGTGGGCCCTGACCGAGCCAGTTAAACATACATTAATGAATTTCTTCTAAGCAATAACTTGAGGTACATGCCAGGTCCGGTTGATCCATTCAGACACTTGGCGCTCAGGAGCAGCTTTCGGCAATGCATGACAGCAGGCCCAGTCACCGAATTACTTTTGTCGTTTCCGCGCTGAACGAGCAATCGGTTATTGCTGGCACGATTAACGATCTGCTCGCCACGGTCCAAGATTACTTTTCCGAATTCGAAATCATACTCGTCGATGACGGCAGTACCGATGGGACGGGCAGAATCATGGATTCTTTTGCCTCTACCCATCAATGCATTAGCGTTTTGCACAATGAAACCAATCAGGGCCTCGGTGCTGCTTACAAGCGCGGTGTTGATGCCGCGCGGTACGAATATGTCATGCTGGTATGTGGTGATGGCAGTCTACCGAACCCGAGCCTGGCGGCCATCTTTGGCGCCATCGGTCAGGCCGATATTGTCGTGCCCTACCATCCCAACTTGAAACAAATCAAGACGCCGCTACGTTTCTTTATTTCCCGTTGTTACACGTTGCTTTTGAACCTGTTGTTCGGACAAAAGCTGCATTATTTTAACGGCCAATCGATACACCGGACGGATTTGGTGCGGCAAATCGGCCTCACCAGCACGGGCTTCGCCTTCCAGGGCGAGGTTCTAATCAAGCTTCTCAAGGCTGGTTGCAGCTATGTTGAGGTCGGTGTTCCGACCATTGATCTGACGGACAATTCAAGCGCCCTTAATTTGCGAAATCTCTTTGATGTAATGAAAACGCTTATTAGATTGTTTTACGGCGTTATTACTTTCGACAAGGATTCTGTGAAAGATGTTGACGCGGCCCCCCGGATTTCTATCCCTTCCAACAGCAAAACCATCCTCTCGGAATAGGTTTTGCCGCGCCCTCAGGCTCAAGCGGCGCTGGCGGCACGGCAACAACGTTACCCATGAGCCAGCCTGACGCAGACACACGAATTCGGCTCTACAAGTCGCTTTTGCGGGTCCGCCGTTGCGAGGAAACTCTGGCCGAGCTCTATCACGAGCAGGAAATGCGCACCCCCACCCATTTCGGCGTTGGCCAGGAAGCCGTCGCCGTCGGCGTTTCACAGGCCATGGCACCCGATGATGTCTCCTACTCGCACCACCGCTGCCACAATCATTATCTGGCCAAGGGCGGTAGCATCTTAGGGTTGGCCGCGGAACTTTATGGCCGCATCGATGGCTGTTCGGAAGGCCGCGGAGGCTCGGTCCATCTTACCGCGCGGGACCAGGGCTTCATCGTCTCCAGCGCCATTCTTGGCCAGACCGTGGCGGTGGCGGTGGGAAGCGCCCTTGCCTTCAAGATGGATGGCGAACCCAGGGTCGCGGTGACGTTTTTCGGCGAGGCCGCCTGTGAAGAAGGCGTGTTCTATGAAAGCCTCAACTATGCCTCGATCCACGCGCTGCCGGTGTTGTTCGTGTGCGAGAACAACCTCTATTCGACGGAAAGTCCGCTGGATGTGCGCCAGCCCCAAGGGACCGATTTGTGCGAACGCGCCAAGGCCTTCAAGGTCGAGGGCGAACGGATCGACGGCAACGACGCCGAAGCCGTCCATCTAACCGCTTCCCAGTCCCTGGCGAGCATTCGTGATGGCGGTGGGCCCCGGTTCCTGGAGTGCATGACCTATCGCTGGCGCGAACATGTCGGGCCCAATTTCGACCATGATGCCGGCCGCACCTATCGCGACAAGGCGGAGCTGGAAAGCTGGATGAAGAAATGCCCGGTGCTTCGTTCCGGCCGCGGGTTGGTCGAAGACGGGCTTGCCACCGATGCCGAGCTTGAGACCTGGGACGCAGAGACCAAGGCCGAAATCGCCAAGGCGATCGCGGAAGCGCGCGCCAGTGACTGGCCGGATGCCGAAACCCTGTTCGACAATGCCGACTGATATGGGAATGGCTGATGCGTGAGCTCAAATACAGCCAAGCCCTTTCCGAGGGGCTGGTACAGGCGATGGATCGTGATCCCGCTATTTTCGTCACCGGCATCGCCGTCGATTATCCTTCGGGCATCTTCGGGTCCACCATCGAGGCCAACCAGCGCTTCGGCCCCGAGCGCATCTTCGATGCTCCGGCCATGGAGAACGCGCTGACCGGCATTGCCATCGGCGCCGCCGCCATGGGCAAACGGCCGGTCATCGTACATCCCCGCAACGACTTTATGTTTCTGGCCTTCGACCAGCTCATCAATCTGGCCGCCAAATGGAAATACATGTATGCCGGCAATGCCGGCACGGTGCCGATCGTGGTCCGCGCCGTGATCGGCAAGGGTTGGGGCCAGGGCTCGACCCACTCGCAAAGCCTGCAGGCGCCGCTGGCCCATTTCCCCGGCCTTACGGTGATGATGCCGGCCTTCCCGATGGACGCCAAGGGCCTGACCCTGGCGGCGCTGCAAAGCGACGGTCCGGTGGTGATCCTCGAGCACCGGTCTCTTTACGACACCATGGGCGATGTTCCCGAAGATGCCGAGCCGACCCCGATCGGCCAGGCTCGGGTGGTCCGCGAAGGCACCGACGTGACCATCGTCGCCACCTCCTTCATGGCCTATGAATCCGTCCTCGCCGCCGAGGAACTGGAAAAAGAGGGCATTTCAGCCGAGCTTATCGATCCCCGCACCATCCGCCCCCTCGATACCGGCACCATCCTGGCCTCGGTGCGCAAGACCGGCCGCTTGATCGTCTCCGACACCAGTTGGGAAATGTGCGGATTCGCCAGTGAGGTCGCGGCCCTCTGCGCCGAGCAGGCCTTTGAGTACCTCAAGGCGCCGGTGCGGCGCATCAGTGTCGCCGATTGTCCGGCGCCGGTGTCCCAGCCCCTAGAGGCGGCGTTTTATCCCAGCGCCTCGACCATCGCCGCGGCGGCCATGGTGATGCTGGGCCGCGATGGCGGCATCATGGACGGCATCGACCGCGAGGATGGCTTCAAGGGCCCCTATTGATGGCGTTGATGGTGCATTTTGATGGCGCCGGCGGTTTCTTAAAACTAAATTAACCATCAAAGTCTAGCGTCACCTTTAAAGTCAATGGCTTAGGGCGGGTTCACAATTATTTGCCATGGATTGGCTTCGCCCTGGCGTGACGTTGCGGTAAGATTTGTTAATGGAATCCGGCCCTGGTGCGGAAAAGGCGGAATCTTGACCCATTCCCAGCAATATTTGCGGGAGACCGCGGAGATCGCGGCGGCGATCGATCACGATGCCATCGAGCAAATCGTTCATGGCCTTGTTGCCCTGCGCGAAGGGGGAGGGCGGCTGTTCCTGCTGGGGGTCGGCGGCAGCGCCGCCAATTGCAGCCATGCGGTCAACGATTTCCGCAAATTGTGCGCCATCGAAGCCTACACCCCGGTGGACAATGTCTCCGAGCTGACGGCGCGGACCAACGATGAAGGCTGGGACACGGTGTTCGCGGCCTGGCTCAACACCAGCAAGGCCTCCGATAAGGACGCGGTGCTGGTGCTGTCGGTCGGCGGCGGCGACCGTGAGAACAATGTCAGCGCCAACCTGGTGGCCGCCCTGGAGGAAGCCAAGGCCCGGGGTCTCAAGGTCTATGGGGTGGTGGGCCGCAATGGTGGCTATACCAAGAAAGTCGCCGATGCCGTGGTCGTCGTTCCCACCGTCGAAGCGGCCCGGGTTACCCCCCACACCGAAGCCTTCCAGGCGGTGGTGTGGCATTGCCTGGTGTCCCATCCCGCGCTCCAGACCATGGAGACCAAATGGGAAGCCGTCGGCGCCCCAGATACGGGGACAGGGCGATGAACCGCGCCGTGTTCCTCGACCGTGATGGCGTGATCAACCGGGCGGAGGTTCGTGGTGGCCGACCCTATTCACCGGAAACCCTGGATGGCTTCGAGATCCTGCCCGGCGTGCCCGGGGCCGTCACAGGGCTCAAACAGGCCGGCTTTTTGGCCATCGTCGTCACCAACCAGCCTGATGTCGCCACCGGCAAACTCGACCGCGGCGTGGTCGAGGTCATGCATGAGGACCTGCGCGCCCGCGTCGCCGTCGATGATATTTATGTCTGTTTCCACACCGATGAAGATGACTGCAACTGCCGCAAGCCCAAGACCGGGTTGATCGAAGCCGCTGCGGCCGACTGGGATGTGGATATTTCCCAAAGCTTCATGGTCGGGGACCGTTGGCGCGATATCGAGGCCGGCAAGGCCGCGGGCTGCGCCACCGTGTTGATCGATTACGGATATACCGAACCGCTGACCCAAGAACCCGACGCCAAGGTGGCGTCCCTGCCCGAGGCGGCATCATGGATCCTTGGCCAGGCCGCAAAACAGACTGAGACCCCGGATCAGGCCCTGTCCCTGTCCGCGGCGGAGGACAAGCCGAGATGACGGACCCCAATAGCTTCAAGGTCAAGGTTTTCGCCGATGGCGCCGATCTCGCCAGCATGTTGGCGATGTATGAAAACCCCCTGATAAAGGGCTTCACCACCAATCCGACGCTGATGCGCAATGCCGGGGTCGACGACTACAAGGCCTTTGCCCATGAGGTGCTGGCGGCCATCCCCGACCGGCCGGTTTCGTTCGAGGTTTTCGCCGATGTCTTGGACGAGATGGAAATCCAGGCCCGGGAGATCGCGTCCTGGGGCGCCAATGTCAACGTCAAGATCCCCGTCACCAACACCTCGGGCGAGTTCACCGGCCCGCTGCTGACACGCCTCGGCCAGGCCGGGGTCGCGGTCAATGTCACCGCGGTCTTCACCCTGGATCAAGTCGGCCATATCGCCGAAGCCTTGTCGGCGGATGTGCCCGCTATCGTTTCGGTGTTCGCCGGCCGCGCCGCCGACACCGGCATCGATCCCATTCCCCTGATGACCGAGGCGGCGAAGATCCTCAAACCCTTGCCCAAGGCCGAGCTGTTGTGGGCGAGCCCACGGGAAGTGCTCAACATTTACCAGGCCGACGCCTGCGGCTGTCACATCATCACCGTCACCAACGATATCCTCAAGAAGCTCAGCCTGGCGGGCAAGGACCAGACCGAATATTCGCTGGAGACCGTGCAGATGTTCTACCGTGACGCCACTGCCGCCGGCTACGACATTGAAACTTCCAAGGCCGCCGAGTAAAAGGCACGCACACGGCGATGGAGAGCAAATTGACAAACGTTTTGGTAACCGGTGGCGCCGGCTATGTCGGCCATGTCCTGACCCCACGTCTATTGGCGTCGGGCCATCATGTCACCGTCTATGACATCTTGTATTTCGGGTGCGCGGCGCTGCCCACCGATCACCCCAATCTCAGGATCATCGAGGGCGATATCCGCGACACGGCGAAGCTTTCCGACGCCTTTGCCGGCCAGGACGCGGTGTTGCACCTGGCATGCATTTCCAACGACGCCAGCTTCGAGCTTGATGAGAATCTGAGCAAGACCATCAACTATGACTGCTTCGAGCCCATGGTGGTCGCCGCCAAGACGGCGGGGGTGAAGCGTTTCATCTATGCCTCCACCAGTTCGGTTTACGGTGTTTCCGACGCGCCCGACGTCACCGAGGACCACCCGCTGGTGCCGCTGACGCTTTACAACAAATTCAAGGGCATGTGCGAGCCGCATCTGTTCAAGCACATGGCCGACGATTTCATCTGTGCCACCATCCGGCCCGCGACCGTCTGCGGCTATAGCCCGCGTTGCCGGCTTGACCTTTCGGTCAACATCCTCACCAACCATGCGGTCAACAAGGGCAAGATCACCGTGTTCGGTGGCGACCAGATGCGCCCCAACCTCCATATCGAGGACATGGTCGACGTCTATGAGTTGTTCCTGGCGGCGCCGGCGGAAAAAATCCATGGCGAGACCTTCAATGTCGGCCACGAGAACAGGACGATCGCCGATCTGGCCCGCATCATCCGCGATATCGTCCAGGAGGAAATGCCGGAGATGGGCGATATCGAGATCGTGACCACGCCTTCCGACGACAACCGCTCCTATCATGTCAATTCCGACAAGATCAAACGGGTGCTGGGCTACACGCCCCAGCGCGGCGTCGCCGGGGCGGTGCGGGATCTCACCCGGGCGTTCAAGGCGGGCAAACTGCCCAACAGCTTCGACGACGACTGTTATTACAACGTCCGCACCATGAAACTGATAGAGGCGGCTTGATGGCCAAGGACATCGCCATCGTCACTGGCGGCGCCGGCTTCATCGGCAGCCATATGGTGGATATTCTGGTCGAGCGCGGCTTTGCCGTCCGCGTCATCGACAATCTGCTCGGCGGCCGCGAGGCCAATCTTGCCCACCATATGGGCAGTGGCGATGTCGAATTCCGTAAGGCCGATATCCGCGAATTCCGGCCCGGCGACAAGGTGTTCGCCGGCGTGCGCTATGTGTTCCATTTCGCCGGCATCGGCGACATCGTGCCGTCGATTGAGAATCCCATGGAGTACATGTCGGTCAATGTTCAGGGTACGGTTCACATGCTTGAATGTGCCCGCGCCGCCAAGGTCGAAAAGTTCGTCTATGCGGCGTCGTCATCGTGCTACGGCATCGCCGAGACCCCGACGGCCGAAGATCACCCCATCGATGCGAAATATCCCTATGCGCTCAGCAAATATATGGGTGAGCAGGCGGCGCTCCACTGGCACCAGCTTTATGGTCTCGCGGTCAATTCGATCCGTATCTTCAATGCCTATGGCACCCGGTCTCGGACCTCGGGGGTCTATGGCGCCGTGTTCGGCGTGTTCCTGCGCCAGAAGCTGGCCGGCACACCCTTCACCGTGGTCGGAGATGGCAAGCAGACCCGCGATTTCCTGTACGCCAGCGACGTTGCCGAGGCCTTCTTTGCCGCCGCCAACAGCCCCCGGACCGGCGAGACCTACAATCTCGGCGCCGGCAAGCCACAATCGGTCAACCGCCTGGTCGAACTGCTTGGCGGCGAGGTCACCCATATTCCCAAGCGCCCGGGGGAGCCCGACTGCACCTGGGCCGATATCACCAAGATCACCAGCGAGTTGGATTGGCGTCCCCGGGTCAGTTTCGAAGATGGCGTGGCACGCATTGTCGCCGGCATCGAATATTGGCGTGATGCGCCGCTGTGGGATGCGGAATCGATTGCCGACGCGACCCAAATGTGGTTCAGATACATGGACAGCGGAGACCGATGATGGATGACGGCAACCGCAATCCCCTGACCCGTAAGATCAAGACCGCCGAGGAGCTGCGCCAAATCATCGGGCCATGGCCCCGCGACAAGAAGGTGATCATGTGCCATGGCACCTTCGATGTGGTCCACCCCGGCCATATCCGTCACCTGATCTACGCCAAGGACCATGGCGATATCCTTGTTGCCAGCCTGACCTGCGACGAATTTATCACCAAGGGTGATCTCAGGCCCTATGTGCCCGAGGAACTGCGGGCGATCAATCTTGCCGCCCTCGAGATGATCGATTACGTCATCATCGACCGCGAAGCCACGCCGCTGAAGAACCTCGCCACCATTCAGCCCGACTACTTCGCCAAGGGTTACGAATACACCGATGGCGTCGTCCATCCCAAGACCCAGGAAGAGATGGACGTGCTGGAAAGCTATGGCGGCGAAGTCATCTTCACCCCTGGCGATATCGTCTATTCCTCCAGCGCGCTGATCGATGCGGCGCCGCCGGATATCGCCACCGAGAAGCTGATGATGCTGCTCGGCGCCGAGGACATCAGCTTTGACAATCTGCGCGAGACACTGGACTTGTTCGATGGGCTCCGGGTCCATGTGATTGGTGACACCATCGTCGACAGCTACACTTATTGCACCGCCATTGGCGGCGTCACCAAAACCCCGACCATGAGCGTCCGCTTCCAGGACCAGAAAGACTTTGTCGGCGGCGCCGGGATCGTCGCCAAGCATTTGCGCGCCTCCGGGGCCAAGGTCAGTTTTTCCACCATTCTCGGCGATGACGGGCTTAAGGATTTCGTCCTTGACGACCTCGAGGACGCCGGGATCGATTGCCGCGCGATCATCGATCCGACCCGGCCCACCACCAACAAGAACGTCATCGTCGCCGACACCTACCGCATGTTAAAGGTCGACACGTTGGACAACCGGTCGATCTCGGACCGGATTGTCGGCCAGATTACGCAACAGATTCGGGAGAGTACCGCCGATATCGTGGTTTGCAGCGATTTCCGTCACGGCATCTTCAACCCCCAGACCATCCCGCAGCTGGTGGCGGCAATTCCCGACGGGGTCTGCCGGGTCGCCGACAGCCAGGTCGCCAGCCGCTGGGGCAATATCTTAGAGTTCCAGGGCTTCGATCTCATCACCCCCAACGAGCGCGAGGCCCGCTTCGCCCTCGGCGACCAGGATTCGGTGATGCGGCCGATCGCCAGCGAGGTGTATCGCCGCGCCAATTGCAAGACCCTGATGCTGAAGCTGGGTGACCGTGGCATGTTGATGTACCGCACCCGGCCCGAGGGCGATCCCCGGACCATCGTCACCACCGACAGTTTCGCCGGATATGTGGTCGATGCGGTGGGCGCGGGCGACGCGCTTCTGGCCTATGCGGCCCTGGCCCTGAAGGCCACCGGCAACGACGTCATCGCTTCGATCCTGGGCTCCATAGCCGCCGGCATCGAATGTGAGCATGACGGCAATGTTCCGGTGACGCCGTCGGCGGTGCTGAAGAAGATCGCCCAGGTGGAGAAGCAGGTCACTTACTGATGGCACCGGGACAGTAGGATGCGCGTGATTGTGGCCGGTCTCGGCGTTCAGGGACATAAGCGCCGCGCCGTGGCGGGCGGCGATGTGGTGGCCACCGTCGATCCGGTTGCCGACGCCGCCGATTACCGCTCGGTCGCAGACGTGCCCGCCGATAGCTATGACGCGGCGCTGGTCTGTACCCCCGACGAGGCCAAGATCGAACTGGTGTCGGCGCTGTTGAATCTCGGCAAGCATGTCCTGGTGGAAAAACCGATGGTGGCGCCGGACAGCGGGTCCTTGCGGCAACTGGCCGAAATTGCGCGGCACCACAATGTGGCCTGCTATACCGCTTACAACCACCGTTTCGAGCCTCACTTCATGCGCATGAAGGAACTGATCGTGTCCGGCTGGCTCGGCGAGATCTATTCGGTGCGCATGTTCTACGGCAACGGCACCGCGCGTCTGGTGCGCTCGTCGCCATGGCGCGACCACGGCGCCGGGGTGTTGCCGGATCTCGGCTCTCACCTATTGGATACGGCGCTCTATTGGTTGGGCGATACGGACCGCCAGTTCGAATTGTGGTCGGCCAATTGTTTCGAGAACAAAACCATGGATCAGGTGTCCTTCGGCTGCCAGGGACGGCCCCTGATCCAGCTCGAGGCGACACTGTTGAGCTGGCGCAATCATTTCTATGCCGATGTGTTTGCCGAGAACGGCAGCGCCCATATCCATTCCCTGTGCAAATGGGGAACCTCCACCTTCACTAGGCGCCGCCGCGTCCTGCCCAGTGGCCGCCCGGAGGAGGAAACCGTGCCGCTGCCAGAGGGCGACCCCACCTGGGAGGCGGAATATGACGCCTTCAAGGCGCTGTGCGAAACCGGTGGCGACAATCTGGATAACGACATCTGGATCAATGACGTGCTCAACCGCCTTGCCGCCGACGCGGGCGTCGAGCCGGCCCCGGAGAAGTCCAAGGAGAAGCCCAAGGAGAGCAAGACGTGATCGGCTATGCCGGCATGACCCATTTGGGCCTGATCTCGGCGGTGGCGGCGGCGGAGAAGGGCTTTGAGGTGGTCTGCTACGACGATGATGTGGCCGCCATCGAGCGCCTTTCAGGCGGTGAGCTTCCGGTGGCCGAGCCCAATTTGGCCGAGCTTGTCGCGCGAAACCACGGCCGCCTCCATTTCACCGCAAAGCTTGATGATCTTGGGCGATGCGACGTGCTTTATGTGGCGCCGGACGTGCCCACCGATGGGGACGGTCTAAGCGATCTTGGCCCGGTCTCAGCCTTGATCGAACGGGTGGCGCCGGCCATGGCCGAGGACGCCGTCCTTGTCATCCTGAGCCAGGTGCCGCCGGGTTTCACCCGCGCCATCGCTGGCAAGGTTGCCCATCCCGGGTCGGGGCTGTTTTATCAGGTCGAAACCCTGATCTTCGGCCGCGCCCTGGAACGCGCCCTGGAGCCCGAGCGGTTCATCATCGGATGCGCGGACCCGGCCCAGCCACTACCTTCGGCACTGGCAGAGTATCTCGACGCCTATGGATGTCCGGTGCTGCCCATGGGCTATGAAAGCGCCGAGCTTGCCAAGATCTCCATCAATATGTGTCTGGTCGGCGCCATTGCCGTCGCCAATTCCATGGCCGAGCTGTGCGAGCATATCGGCGCCGATTGGTCGGAGATCACGCCGGCGCTCCGGCTCGACAAACGCATCGGGGAGCACGCCTATATCGCCCCCGGCCTCGGTCTCGCCGGCGGAAATCTCGAGCGCGACCTGGCGACGGTGATTGCCCTTGGCGATGCCGCCGGCAGCGATCTCGGGGTCGTCCGCGCCTGGCAGGCCAACAGCCGCCACCGCCGGTTCTGGGCCTTGGGGGTGCTGCATGATCATGTTCTGGGCAGGGCCGCCGATGCGGTCATCGCTATCCTGGGCCTTGCCTACAAAGCCGACACACATTCCGTCCGCAATTCGCCGGCGCTGGCGCTGATCTCGGCGCTTGGGCCTTACCGTCTTCGTGCCTATGATCCCGAGGTCGCGGTGAATGGGGATTGGCATCCCGATCTTGCCCAGGGAAAAGATGCCCTTGATGCCCTGGCCGGAGCCGACGCCGTGGTGGTGATGACGCCATGGCCGGAGTTCGGGGCGCTTTCGGCCACCGATATCAGAAAGGCGCTTCGCGGCCGGGTGGTCATCGATCCCTATGGCGTACTCGACGGTGGGGCTTGCGTTGCCGCCGGTCTCGATTATTTTTGTCTCGGTGCCCGGCCCCGGGTGCCAGATGCAAACGATAAGGAATAACGGCCATGCTTAGCCACCACCTAGACACCCCCAAGCCAGTTGAACGCGCCGTCGTGCTTGGCGGCGGTGGGGTGGTTGGCGGCGCGGTCGTGGCCGCGTTGCAAGAGCACGGCACGGACATCGTGGCGCCACGCTCCGCCGAGCTCGACCTTGCCGGTGATGGCGCCGGTGACGCCCTGGCCAAATTGTTGCGTCCCGACGACGCCCTTGTTGTCCTGGCCGCGCTGACCCCCGACAAGGGGCGCGATATCGCCACCTTCATGAAAAACTTAAACATGATGGCGGCGGTGTGCGGGGCGCTGGAGCAGAGCCCCTGTGGCCATATCGTCTATATGAGTTCCGATGCGGTCTATCCCATGACCCCGGGGCTGACCAACGAAGATAGCCCGGCGGCACCACCGGATCTATACGGCACCATGCACCGGGCCCGCGAGATCATGTGCGCCGATGCTGCCAAGGAGACCCCCCTGGCGATCCTCCGTTGCACCCTGGTCTCCGCCGCCACCGATTGCCACAATTCCTACGGCCCCAACCGATTTCGCCGCTTGGCCGCCGATGGCGGCGTCATTACGCTTGGCGGTGAGGGCGAGGAGACCCGCGATCACATCATGGTGTGGGACGTGGCCGAGATCGTGCGCGAGGTACTGGAGCACCGCTCAGCCGGGTTGATCAATGTCGCCACCGGAAACTCGGTGTCTTTCCGGGAGGTGGCGGAATTGGTGGCGGCGAATTTCGACCCCGCCGCCGAGGTTAAATTTACAGACCGCACCGGCGCCATCACCCACCGCCATTTCGACACGACACAGCTGCGCCAGGCCTTCCCCGAATTGCGCCCGACGCCCCTGGCCGAAGGCCTCGCCCGGGTCCATCGGGAGAGCATGGCTGGGGCGTGATGGCGGAGGTCAATCTTCTCGACACCTTGGCGAAGACGGTGCGCGATGTTGCCGCCCGGACCCGGGACAAGGCGGCCAACCGCGCGATTTCCCTAAAGTTCGGCAAGGAATATTTCGATGGTCCCCGCGAACAGGGCTATGGCGGCTATGTCTATGACGGCCGCTGGGTGCCGGTGGCGCGGACCATCATTGCCCATTTTGGCCTCAAGGCCGGCGACCAGGTGCTCGATGTGGGCTGCGCCAAGGGTTTCCTGGTCAAGGATCTGATGGAGGTCTGCCCTGGGCTCGAAGCCTACGGCATCGATATTTCCCAATATGCTATTTCCAATGCGCACCCGGATGCCGCGGGCCGCCTGGCGGTGGCGAGTGCCAACCATCTGCCCTTTGCTGATGGCGCCTTCAAGGCTGTGCTTGCCATCAATACGGTCCACAACCTGGATCGTGATGGCTGTTTGCAGGCGCTTGGCGAGATCGAACGCCTTGCCCCCGGGCATGGCTTCGTCCAGGTCGACGCCTATCGTAATGAAGAGGAAAAGGCGCTGTTCGAGGACTGGATGCTGACGGCCAAGACCTTCGGCCGGCCCGATGATTGGCGGGAATTGTTCCGTGAGGCCGGATACAAGGGCGATTACTACTGGACCATCCTTGAGCTCGATCCCGAGCACACCATCAGCGGTGACGCGCGGGCCGACTGAGGTATGCGGGCATTGATGATAGCTGATCTTATTTCCAAGGCTCGAAACAACCCGGACTATTTCGGCGCCGTCATCACCGGCTATGGGTTGATGGGCCTGCAGGTGGTGGTCCAGATCATCCTGGTGCCGCTCTATCTCACGGCCTTGGGCAAGTATCAGTTTGGCTTGCTCATGGTGCTTTTGTCCTTCATTCACGTTGCCGGCCTCGGCATCAGCTGGATGCACGGCAGTATCCTGCGCGTGCTGGGCGAGGCTTTCGCGAAGGGTGATCGCGATGAATTCGCCCGCTATTACGGGGTGACCAAGTTGGTCTTCATCGGCTATGGCATCCTGGTCGCGGTGGTCATGGTGGCGGCGGGATGGGGGTTCCAATCCACCTTTTTCGGCGAGATGGCGGATCAGCAGCGGGAATCGCTCGGTCTTGCCGTCTTGTTTGCCGCGGCCTATTTCGTCCTCCTCAATGACCTTTCCGTCGAGTATGTGGCGCTGTGTTCCGTGAAGCGCCAGATACGGGCCATTCGGGCGCTGATTGTCAGCGTTGCGGTCTTTGCCGCCGCTGTCGTTCCTTGGCTGCTCTCGGGCGGTGGCATTGCCGGTATCATGGGATGTTTCGTGATCGGCGCGGTGGTGGCCAGGATCGTTGCCTGGCTGGCCTGGCGGGGAAGCGATACCGGGGCGATCTGGCGCTGGCTGGTCCCCGAGCCGAGGCCTCTACTGGCCAGGCTGTTCGGGCCCATGGGCCGGGGCTATTTCCTTTATGGCATGATTTTCCTGATCCTCCAGGCGGATATCCTGATCGTCGGGCTGTTGGGGGGCGCCCGGGCTGCCGCCGAGTTCACCCTGGTGTGGAAGATCGCCGAGGTCTTGATCCTGGTGCTGTGGCGGGTCTCGGAGTATCTCAAGCCGGAACTTGTGCAGATGGATGTCCGGGGCGAAGCAGACCGTCTGGCCCGGGTCTATAAGCAAGGCGTGTGGTGGCTGCGGGCGGCGGCGTTGATGGCCGGCCTCGGCTATGGCCTGTTGGGCCCCTGGCTGGTGCAGATCTGGGTCGGTGTTGGCAATGCGCCCCAGGACCCCATGGCCTATGCGCTCGCCGGCGCCGCCATATTCTGGCTCGGCAGCGCCCGCTTGCCGGCGGTATTCGCCCATGCGCTGGTCAGGCTGCGGCAACTGAACTTGGTGGCCGG
>CBDUSV010000021.1:0-17845 GCA_965369885.1 uncultured bacterium | reverse complement strand
TCGCCATTGGAGCTACCTCGGGGGTCGCCACTGGAGCTGCCTCGGGGGCCGCCACAGGAGCTGCCTCGGGGGCCGCCTCGGGGGTGGCTTCCGGTTCCGTTGCCGCGGCTTCCACGGCAACCTCAGGCATAGCAGCTTCGGGCGCGGCGGTTTTGGCAAGTTCGCCATTGGAAGCCGCCGCGGGCAAAACGTCCTGGGGCACGGTCTCGCTCTCGCCGACGTCGATTCCGGCCCGTTCCATCTCGGTCTGAATTCCACCAAGGACCGCTTGGGCCACCAGGTCACAATACAGGTTGATCGACCTCGTCGCATCGTCGTTGCCGGGAATCGGATAGGTGATGCCATCGGGATTCGAATTGCTATCGATCACCGCGACCACCGGGATGTTGAGCTTCTGCGCCTCGTGGATGGCGATGGCCTCCTTGTTGGTATCGATGACGAACAGAATATCGGGGATTCCACCCATTTCCTTGATGCCGCCCAACGAGCGTTCGAGCTTGTCGCGCTCACGAGTCAACTGCAGAAGTTCTTTTTTGGTCAATCCGATACTTTCGACATTCTCTTCCACCAGCTGCTCTTCCAAATCCTTTAAACGATGCATGGAAATGGAGATCGTCTTCCAGTTGGTCATCATGCCGCCGAGCCAACGATGATTGACATAGTGCTGACCGCAACGGCTGGCGGCTTCGGCGACCTTTTCCCCGGCCTGGCGCTTGGTGCCGACGAAAAGCACCCGGCCACCCTTGGAGACGATCTCCTGGATGGCGACCAATGCGCGGTGCAGCATGGGCACGGTTTTCTGCAGATCGATGATGTGAACGCCGTTACGCTTTCCGTAGACGTAAGGCGCCATTTTGGGGTTCCAGCGTCCGGTGCGATGCCCGAAATGGACACCGGCTTCCAGAAGCTGGCGCATGGTGAATGATGTCACAGGCATATTCTATCTTCTCCGGTTGGGCCACCACGGGATGTCAAATCCGAGCCTGCCGCGCCGGATCCATTCCCGGCTTGGCAACCCCTAAGACACCGGAACGATCCTTGGGTTTTATTGTCAAGGACCGCATACCCGCGTGAGGGTTAAAATGCGGATGCTAGATAGCTTTTGTGCCTGGCTTTGGCAAGAGAATTCGCACGCAATCGCGGTGCGCGGCGCCACAAAAGTGGTTGAAAACTCTAGAATTCCTGGACGTCCGTGACCCCAGGCAAGCCCATGAAGGCGCCCCGTTCCTCGGCCGTCACGGCAAAGCCGCCGGGCAGCGACATCTCGACCTCGCGGCCCAGCCCGATATCCAGCACCAGGTTGATATGCCCGCGGCCCTTTTGCGCCCGCCCAATGGTCTCCTTGAGCCCGGGCAATGCCGCCGCATCGCCAACCGTCAGCTTGAGCAGCGGCGCCGCCTTGGCCACCACCTCGTCCAGGGATTGAATGGACTGGGCGGTCAGGCGCATGCCCTCGCCTTCGCGCTTGGCCTCGGCGGTGATAAAGAGCGGTTTGGCCGCGTCGAGAAGCTCCCGGGCAGCCGACAGCACTTCGGAAAACACCGTGATCTCGTACATGCCGCTGGCGTCGGACATCTGTACGAAAGCGAAACGGTTGCCCCGGGCCGAGGTGCGTTCCTTCTTGCCAACCACGGTGCCGGCGAGTTTCACGCGTACAACCTCGCCGTCATCAAGCTTCGACATCAACTCCGCCGATTTCTGCACCTCGATGCGCTCCAGGCTCTTGCCATAGACATTCAAGGGATGGGACGAAAGGTAAAAGCCGATGGAATCGAACTCCCGATTCAGCCGCTCAATCATCGGCCAATCGTCGGTTTTGGGAAAGGACGGCGCCGGCTGGGCAAGATCACCCTCGCCGCCAAACAGGCTTTCCTGGGTGCTTTCACGTTCGGCCTGGGCGGCATTGCCATGATGGATCATGGTCTCGATGCCGCCGAAAAGCTCGGCGCGCTTGGTGCCTAAGGAATCGAACGCCCCGGCCGAAACCAGGCTTTCCAACTGGCGCTTGTTGATGATGCGGGAATCGCAGCGTTCGGCGAGGTCGAACGGGTCCTTGAACGGCCCATTCTCAGCCCGTTCGGCCACCAGCGCTTGCATCGCCTGGATCCCGACATTCTTGATGGCAGCCAGGGCATAGCGGATCGCGCGCTCACCATTTTCCAGCTTCTCGACTGTAAAAGTGGCGCCGGACGCGTTGATATCGGGCGGCAACAGCTCCACGCCCAGGCGGTCGAGTTCCTGGCGGTAGACGTTGATCTTGTCGGTGTTGCCGACATCGAGGGTCATGGACGCGGCAAGGAATTCGACCGGGTAATTGGCCTTGAGATAGGCGGTCTGATAGGCGATCAGCCCATAGGCGGCGGCGTGGGATTTGTTGAAACCGTAGCCGGCGAACTTGTAGACCTGCTCGAAAATCTGTTCGGCGGTGCCCTGGTCGACGGCCCGGGCGACGGAGCCGTCGACAAAGATGCGGCGCTGTTCCTCCATCTCAGACTTGATCTTCTTGCCCATGGCGCGGCGCAGGATATCGGCGCCGCCGAGGCTGTATCCCGCCAGCACCTGGGCGATCTGCATGACCTGCTCTTGATAGATCATGACGCCGAAGGTTTCCTTTAGTATCCCTTCCAGGGACGGATGGAGATAGTCGGGCTGCTCGCGGCCGTGCTTGCACGAGATATAACGCGGGATGTTGTCCATCGGGCCCGGGCGATACAGCGCGACCAGGGCGATGATGTCCTCGAAGATATCGGGTTTCAACTTGCGCAGGACATCGCGCATGCCCGAGCTTTCCAATTGGAAGACCCCGGTGGTCTCGGCGCGTCCCAGCATCTCGAAGGTTGGCCGGTCATCGAATGGTAAGGCGGCAAGGTCGATCTCGTCGCCGCGGTCGCGGATCAGGGCACATGCCCGGTCAAGCACGGTCAGGGTCTTGAGGCCAAGGAAGTCGAACTTCACCAGCCCCGCCAACTCGACATATTTCATGGAAAACTGGGTCACCGGCATGTCCGAGCGCGGATCGCGGTACAGCGGCACCAACTGGTCCAGCGGCCGGTCGCCGATGACGACGCCCGCCGCATGGGTCGAGGCATGGCGGTAGAGCCCCTCGAGCGAAAGCGCGATCTTGATCAGCCGCGCCACCGAGGGATCCTCGTCACGCATCTGCTGCAGCATCGGCTCGGCCTCGATGGCCTGGGCCAGGGTCACCGGATTGGCCGGGTTGTAGGGCACCAGCTTGGAGATGCGGTCGATCTGGCCATAGGGCATGGAGAGCACACGGCCGACATCGCGCAACACGGCGCGGGCCTGCAATTTTCCGAAGGTGATGATCTGCGCCACCCGGTCGCGGCCATATTTGCCCTGGACGTAATGGATGACCTCGTCACGCCGTTCCTGACAGAAATCGATGTCGAAGTCGGGCATCGATATGCGTTCCGGGTTGAGGAAGCGCTCGAACAGAAGGCCGAAGCGCAAGGGATCCAAATCGGTGATGGTCAGTGCCCAGGCCACCACCGAACCCGCCCCGGAACCACGGCCCGGGCCGACCGGAATGCCGTTTTCCCTGGTCCACTTGATGAAATCGGCAACGATGAGGAAATAGCCCGGATAGCCCATGTCGGAGATCACACCGAGCTCATATTCCAACCGCTCTTGATAGGGCTTGGCGGCAGCCTGGCGCGCCGCTTCGTCCATCTCAGGCGTGAACACATGTGAGAGAAGACGGCCTTCCAATCCCTCCTCCGCCTGGCGGTGCAGTTCCTCGGCCTCGCTCTTGCCATCCGCCATCGGATAGGCGGGCAGGATCGGATCGCATTGATTGAGCATGAAGGCGCAACGCTGGGCGATGACCAGGGTGTTGTCCACCGCTTCAGGGATATCGGCGAACAGCGCCCGCATTTCCGCCGCGCTCTTGAAGCGGTATTCCGGGTTGAGCTTTTCGCGGTCTTCATTGGCGACATGCTCACCCAGGGCGATGCAACGAAGCGCGTCATGGGCCTCGAACATCTCGGCATTGGCGAACAACGCCTCGTTGGTGGCGACCAGGGGCAAATCGTGGGCATCGGCAAGGGTGATCATCCGCGCCTCGATGCGGTTCTCCTCATTGGTGCCGTGGCGCATCAACTCGATATAAAGCCGGTTGGGGAATAGCTCCCTGAGCCGCAGCAGCGCGTCTTCGGCGGCCTGATCCTGGTCCGCCAGCAAAAGCCGTCCAACCGCGCCGGCGGGCCCCGCCGTCAAGGCGATTAGGCCGTCGCTGCAACCTTCGAAATCAGCAAGTGACACCTGCGGCGTTTCCCCCGCCTGGGTGTCGAGATAGGCCTTGGAGAGCAGCTTGATCAGGTGGCCATGGCCGGCGGCGTTCTGGACCAGCAGCACCAACATGTCGGGTTCGGGCGCCCGGCCAGCATCATTGCCGTTGAGCGGCTTTCGTCCCGGCGCATCGGAGCGGGTGATGGCGATTTCACAGCCCAGGATCGGCTGTATCCCGGCCCCGGCACAAGCCAGGGAGAATTCAAGGGCGCCGAACAGGTTCCTGGTGTCGGTCACCGCCACCGCCGGCATGGCATGGCTGCGGCACAACTCCACCAGCTCGGGTAACTTGATGGCGCCCTGCAACAGGGAATAGGCGGAATGGACCCGCAAATGGACAAAGCCCGCATGGGCCATGGTTCGACGCTCCGTCAGGCACGCTCGACTGGGACTATTGAATCCGGGGCTATTGATTCCACAGACTCACGCAATGAGCAACATGTTGTCGCAATATTTTTATTATCCACAGCATCTTGTGGATAATTCGGGACCTGCGGCCGGCTCAGCCGGGAATCAACAGCCCATCGCTGAGCAACACGGTGCGGTCCATGCGCCGGGCCAGGTCCGGATTGTGGGTCGCGATCAAGGCGGCGTGTCCGGTGGTGCGCAGCAGTTCCAGAAGCTTGTCGAACACCGCATCGGCGGTGTGCTGATCAAGATTGCCGGTGGGCTCGTCCGCCAGCAGCACCATGGGCTCGTTGGCCAGCGCCCGGGCGACGGCGATGCGCTGTTGCTCGCCGCCGGAAAGCCGGGCCGGGCGGTGGCTGGCGCGCTCGGTGAGGCCGACCATGTCGATCAATTCCTTGGCCTTTTCCCGGGCCAGGCGCTTGGGCTCGCCGGCGATCATCCTGGGCAGCATGATGTTCTCAAGGGCGGTGAATTCCGGCAGAAGGTGGTGGAACTGATAGACGAAGCCGAGATGTTCGCGGCGCAGCCGGGTGCGCTCGCCCTCGCCAAGCCCGCCACAGCCGGTGCCATCGATCCAGACCTCGCCGCTATCGGGGCGCTCGAGCAGTCCGGCGATCTGCAACAGGGTCGATTTGCCCGCCCCGGACGGCCCGGCCAGGGCAACAACCTCGCCGGGGGCCAGTTCCAGCACCGTGCCTTGCAGGACCTCGAGCCGGGTCGTGCCCTGAACGAAAGTGCGGTGAATGTCAGCCAAGCGAAGGGGGGAGGTTTCCGCCATGGCCATCAGACCCCGCAGCCGCCGTCATTCAACCCGCCATCATTCATAGCGCAGCGCCTCGACCGGATCGGTGCGCGCCGCGCGCCATGACGGATAGAGCGTGGCGAAAAACGACAGCACCAACGACATGGTGACCACCACTAAGACCTCTTGGGGGTCGACAACCGCCGGCAGTTGCGACAGGAAATAGATCTCCGCCGAGAACAACTCGGTGCCGGTGAAGCCCTGGATCCACTGGCGGATGGTCTCGATGTTCTCGGTGAAGGCGAGGCCGAGGCCAAAGCCGGCCAGGGTGCCGGCGACGCCGACGCTGGCGCCGGCGAGGAAAAAGATTCGCATCACCATGCCACGGGTCGCTCCCATGGTGCGCAGAATGGCGATGTCCCTGCCCTTGTCCTTGACCATCATGATCATCCCGGAAATCACGTTCAGCGCCGCCACTAAGATGATCAGGGTCAGGATCAGGAACATGACGTTGCGTTCGACCTGGATGGCGGTGAAGAAGCTGGAATTCCGTTGTTGCCAATCGAGCAGGCGGACCTTCTTGCCGGCGGCCTTGATGATGGGCTGGCGCAGGGCCCGGACCTGGTCGGGATCGGTGATGGAAACCTCGAGGTTGGTGACCGCGTCGCGCAGGCGGAAAAAGATCTGTCCGGCCTTGAGCGGCATATAGATGAAGTTGTTGTCATATTCGTACATGCCGACTTCGAAGATGGCGACCACCCGGTAGGATCGCAGCCGCGGCATGACGCCAAACGCGGTGACGTTTCCCCTGGGCGCGATCAGGGTGATGGGGTGGCCGACCCCGATGCCAAGGCGCCGCGCCATGCGGCTGCCGATGACCACGGCGCCCTTGCCCTTGAAATTGTCCAGGGTGCCGGAGCGGATGTTGCCGGCGATGATGGCCTGGCCGCGCAGGTCATCGCCACGGATGGCGCGGACCAGCGCCCCCGACGCAACGCCCTTGGACGTCACCATGGCCTGGGACTGAATCAATGGCGTCGCCTTGATCACCATGGGCAGTTTGGCGATGCGCGCGCCCATGGCATCAAAATCGACCAGCTTGCGGCCATCGGCGAAAACGCTGACATGGCCTCCAACGCCGAGGATGCGGCTCAGCAACTCCTGACGAAAGCCGTTCATCACAGCCATGACGATGATCAGGGTGGCGACGCCAAGGGCGATGCCGACCAGGGAAAATCCGGCCATGACCGAGATGAAGCCTTCGCTGCGACGGGTGCGCAAGTAGCGCAGGGCGGTCATCCGTTCAAAGGGCGAAAACATGCTCACCTCTATTCATATGTCGGCATCAACCAGGCGCGCCAGCGCCGATTCGGCCGATAGCTCCTCGACCTCGCCGCTGGCGCGGCTCTTGAGTTCGACCACGCCCCGCCCGGCCCCCCGGGGCCCGATGATGATCTGCCAGGGCAGGCCGATCAGGTCCATGGTCGCGAACTTGACTCCGGCGCGGCCGTCACGGTCGTCATAAAGCACGCTGACGCCACCATCGCGCAACTTGCCATAGAGGTCATCGCACAATTGATCGCAAGCCTCGTCGCCGGCGCGCAGATTGATCAGTCCGGCATCGAACGGCGCCACCGCGGCGGGCCATATGATGCCCTTGTCGTCATGGCTGGCCTCGATGATGGCCCCGACCAGGCGGGAGATACCGATGCCGTAAGAGCCCATCTCGACCGCCAGGTCCTCGCCGTCCAGCCCGGTCACCACCGCGTTCATCGCCTTGGAATATTTGGTGCCGAAATAGAAGATATGGCCGACCTCGATGCCCCGGGCGGTGCGCAACTGGTCTTCGGGCACCGGGCAGGTCTTGGGGTCATGTTCGTCATCGGATGCGGCATAGAGCGCCTTCAGGGCTTCGGCATCGGGTGTGCCGCCCTTGGCGCGGATGTCATCGAAGGCCTGGTCATAGAACAGCTCGCTTTCGCCGGTCTCGGCCAGAATCTGAAACTCATGGCTCATATCGCCGCCGATGGCGCCGGGGTCGGCGCGCACCGGAATGGCGGCCAGCCCCATTCGCGCGAAGGTGCGGAGATAGCAGACATACATATTGTCGTAGGATTTCTTGGCGCCGGCGAAATCCAAATCGAAGGAATAGTTGTCCTTCATGAGGAATTCGCGGCCCCGCATGACCCCGAATCGTGGCCGGATCTCGTCGCGGAACTTCCACTGAATCTGATACAGGTTCTTGGGCAGGTCCCGGTAGCTCTTGATGGTATGGCGAAAGATGTCGGTGATCAGCTCTTCGTTGGTCGGACCATAGAGCATGGCGCGCTCATGACGGTCGCTGATCCGCAGCATCTCCTTGCCGTAATCATCGTAGCGCCCCGATTCCTGCCACAACTCCGCCGGTTGCAATGTCGGCATCAGCAATTCCTGGCACCCGGCGGCGTCCTGCTCCTGGCGGACGATCTGTTCCACCTTCTTGAGCACCCGAAGGCCCAAGGGCAGCCACGAATAAATCCCCGCGGCGGATTGGCGGACCATGCCGGCGCGCAGCATGAGACGGTGGGAAACAATCTGCGCTTCGGCAGGTGTCTCCTTGATGGTGGGCAGAAAATAGCTGCTGAGACGCATGCGACCTCGTTCATGGCAGCCTGCGGCGGAGCGTGAGACCCCGCGCGGGCGGCGAACTGTAAAGCCGGCCCGGAATTATTGCAAATTATGCTAAGGCGGTGTCAGGGTTTCTTGACTTGACGCTGGCACAGGTGAGCCAAGGCCCTTTGTTCCTCGCTACCGAGGGGCTGGCCATTGAAATAAGTGCTGCCGTCCTTCTTCACCGTGACATTGCCGATATAGGCATCGGGATCGAACAGGGTGGAATTGGCCGGAATGCCAAAGCGATCCTGAATTTCGACGGTGATGGCAATGTTGATTTCCTCGGGCAGCTTGATTTGGGGGGTGCCGCCAAGATCGGCGGGAACCACGGGCTTGCCGTGAACATCGACCCCCGGACGATAGGCGGTATCAGCGCTGGGAACGTGACGGGCGAGCCGGGAACAGTCGGCCTTGGTGATGGTGACGGTGCGCTGGGCGCTGTTCTGGGAGGCCATGGCGGGAATCGTTATCATCGCCATGGCGAGGGCCCAGAGGATCGCGGCCATAGAGAAAAAAGGACACTGTTTCATGCCCTTGTCCTACACAGCAAATCTTTATCAACCGCTAACGGGACGGGCTTCAGGCCAGGCCATGGACGGTGCGAACCTTACGGGGATACACAAATATTTGATTTCAAATTTGCGGTTTTTTCTGGCATTTGTGCCGTGAAATATGGCTAGATTCATCCCAATTGCTCTTGAATAAGGGATTTGGTCCCCCGATATGCTGATTCCAACAAAATATCATCCATCGGATCTGAGCCGGTGGCAGGACCTACTCCACTCCGGATACCTAGATCGGACAATCCCGTCCGGTCGAACCATAGGGGTGTGATGGGACATGCACGGGGCCATTAAACTTAATCGGCGGCGCGTCGACCGGATGAAATCCCTTCTTCCCGTGAAATGGGTCGAAGGCTCCGGCTTAACCCGCAATATTAGCGAGAGCGGCATCCTGTTTGCGACGGAATGCCTGATCGATGTCGGCAAGATGATCAAACTTGCGGTCTCGATCCCTTCCGATCGGGATGTGGACCAGACCGTCCATGCGCTGTGCGACGCCAAGGTCGTCAGGGTGGAGAAAGCCAATCCCGCCGGAACCGAGTTCAATATCGCGGTCGCCTTCGAGGGCATGAAGCTCCACTAACTCTCCACTAAGACGCGGCAATACAGAATTTCCCGGCCTCAATTCGGCGTCAGGAACAGCACCACGGGACGCCGGGGAAGGGATTTGCGGGAAATCATCAGGGCCGTGGCGCCATGGCGTTTGACGGCAAAATGCTTGGCCGCGAAGGCCGCGAAGTCATCGACATAATCACCGAATCCAAAATGCATGGGGATGATCAGGCGCGGGCCAAGTTGCCTGACGACCTGTAGCCACTCGTCAAAGGTCAGGGTCGAACTGCCATCGATCGGCGTGAACAGGACATCGACCTGGCCGAGCTTGGCAAGCTGGCTGCGCCCCAGGACATGGCGCAGATTGCCAAGATGGACAAGACAGAGCCGCGCCACCTCGAACACGAAGATGGAATTCTCGTTGCTCGGCTTGCCGGCGAAAATGGTGATGTTCGTCGGGATGCTGCGGACGCGCAAATCCTTGAATTTCATATCATTTTTTGCGATGCCGCCCAATAGGTTCCAACCCCGCAATACGAACTTGATGCCGGGCTCGATGGTCTCGGAATAATGGCTGCCATGGGTGTTGCTCATGGTGACGATGTCCGGTGTGCGTGGCCACGGGACATAGCCGTTATAGTCGGTAAAGGCGCTGGCGCCGCCGGGGGTTTCGATGAAAAAGCTGGAATGGCCGGCGAAACTCACCCGCACTTGGCCTGATGGGCCAGTTGCCGATTTTCCCGCGGCGGTGAATGCGGCAGGCACAAGCCCCGCCCCAGCATTCAGGCCTGGACCGAGACTGGGACCGGCGACGTTGATCCGGCATATGGCCCAGGCTGGCCGCGCCAGGACCGCCGCGATGG
This sequence comes from uncultured bacterium, assembly GCA_965369885.1. Lineage (GTDB taxonomy): Bacteria > Pseudomonadota > Alphaproteobacteria > SMXQ01 > SMXQ01 > JAZFWG01. The sequence continues at coordinate 7,757 of CBDUSV010000021.1, read as the reverse complement.
CAAGGATCGCCAACAGGGCGCCCACGCGGACCGCCACCCACCCCCTGGACCACCGGTTGCATACCATCGTCACCTCCGCGCTATCCGTCTCTCGGGCCGTCCCTTGAAGCGGTCATCATGACCCAAAATTCGGGCAAAATCACCGAATTCCACACCTTTTGTGCCGGCGCGGCGCCGTCTGCAAGGCTATCTAGGGCCAAAAAGCCCGAAATTCCGCCCCAACTAAAATTTACAATAAATACAGATAAAATTTTAAGTAATACGGTTAATAAAATTAAATAAATTTAAAGTAAATAGCTTTTATATTGCATAATTATTAGTTCTAGTGTATAAATTTTTACATCGTAAATTTTTTTTAACTATATCAAGTCAAGATGCCAATACATGGGAACCGCTGAGAATTCCTCTTGAGCCACGCCGTGACCGCAGAACACAAGACCATGCACAAGACCATAGACAAGACCATGGAACATGGTGGTGCCATCGCTCCCCGGTGGGGGGAATGGACGCCGAGCTTCATGCCGTGGCGTCGTGGCGTCATGGCCGTGGCGGTGATGACAATCATGGCCGGCCTCCTAACCGGTACGGGATACCAGATCCATGCGGCCACCGGGCCCGGAATAGGCGCTGGCGTGGAGAAGCCCACCCGGGCAGAGCGGATCAAGGCCGCGTTCGTCTATAACTTCGTCAAATTCACCGACTGGCCCGACGAGGCCTTTGCCAACCCGGACACGCCCTTGAAGCTATGCACCTTCGGCGCCAAGGGGCTGCACTCCGCCCTTCACCGGGTCCAAGGCAAAAAGGTCAAATCCCGCATCCTGGCAACACGGCATCCGGCCTCGGCGGCGGGGCTCGATGACTGCCATGTGATCTTCTTTGGCGCGGCCGAATGGCCTGATCTGGAGAAGATGATCAAGGGCCTGAATCATCGGCCCGTGCTCACCGTCAGTGACGTGCCTGGCTTCACCCGCATTGGCGGCATCATCAACCTCAAGACGGTCAACGGCAAAATCCGGATGGAAATCAATGTGGCCGCCGCAGGTCAGGCCGGGTTGAGGTTCAGTTCCAAGCTGCTGCGGCTTTCCAACGTCGTTCGCAGTCGCGGCATGGAAAGGAGCAACTGATGGGCTTCTTTTCCAAATTCTCCATCAGGCACAAATTTACCGCTGTCATCATGGCGATATGTGGCGTCGTCCTGTTCCTCGCCTGCACGGTCTTCGTGTTCAGCGAGGTGATCACCTCGCGGCGCGCCATGGTGCAGGAGTTGGAAGTTATCGCCGAGATCATCGGCAATAACAGTACCGCCTCGCTGGTCTTCGACGACAAAAAGTCGGCCGAGGAAACCCTGTCGGCGCTGAATGCCCTGTCCAACATCACCGCGGCCTACATTTACCGGGACAACGACCTGCCGTTTGCCGAATACCGCGCCGACGGCAATCAGCAACTTTATTTTGTCCCGCAATACAACAAGCAGTTCCTCGACCGCATGCGCAACAGCCAAGCCACCGTGAAAAACCGCCCATTCCAGGACTTCCGCTTCCTTGACGATTACGTCGATCTCTACAAGCCAATCTTGCTCGACGGCGAGGTCGTCGGCGCTCTCTATCTGCGCTCCAATCTGAGGGGCATGTATTCGCACTTGGACCGCTATTTCGTCGGCGTTGCCATCGTCACATTTTTCGCCTTCATATTGGCGTTGTTGTTGTCGTCGCGGCTCCAGAAGGTAATCTCCGAGCCGATCCTGGCCCTGGCGGACACCATGAAAGAGGTCTCGCAAAAGCAAAGCTATTCCATACGCGCCGAGAAGCATGGCGATGATGAAATCGGCGTACTTTTTGACGGCTTCAACAACATGCTGTCACAGATCCAGACCCGTGAAGAGAGCCTCCGTACGGCGCAGCGCCAGGCGGAAATGGCCAACCGCACCAAAAGTGAATTCCTTGCCGCCATGAGCCATGAACTGCGCACGCCGCTGAACGCCATTCTCGGCTTTTCCGAGATCATGAAAAACGAGCTCATGGGCCCCTTGGGCACGCCCGAATACAGGGACTATGCGGGTGACATTCACGACAGCGGCGCCCACCTCCTCGAGGTCATCAATGACATCTTGGATATTTCCAAAATCGAAGCCGGGAAACTCGAACTCAAGGAGGAACAAGTCAGCATCAAGGACCTTATCACCAAGTCCGTGCGGCTAATGAAGGAGCGGGCGGAAAATGCCGGCCTCGACATCACCATCGACATCGAACCCGACCTTCCCTTGCTGTTCGCGGATGCCCGTCTGATCAAGCAGAACCTGATCAATTTGCTGTCCAATGCCATCAAATTCACGCCCGAGGGTGGTCATATCACCGTTCGCGCCATGATTGACGATGACGGCACCATCGCCATAGGGGTTTCCGACACCGGCATTGGCATTGCCGCCGAGGACCTCGGCCACGTTCTCGCGCCCTTCGGGCAGGTTGACAGTTCGCTCAGCCGCAAATACGAAGGCACCGGGTTGGGACTGCCCCTGGTCAAATCCTTCATCGAGCTCCATGGCGGCACACTCACGATCGCCAGCACCATCGGTCTCGGTACCACCGTAACCATCCACTTCCCGGCCGGGCGCGCGGTGGGATCGGGCACCGTATTCAAGGCCGCCAACCAGTAAACCGCTCCCCCCCTTTACCCAACGTCTGTCCGTTGATCCCTTGATGGCAAGCCGGATTTGTGTCATTGATGTTCTTGTTATGTTCTCAATAACCCGAATGGCGTCATGATCTTTGTGGCCGCGACCGCGCGGCACTGCCCCCTCGCCTTTTTCGCCGCCAAGGTGCCGGCCGGCTTTCCCTCGCCCGCGGCGGACTTCGTCGAAGGCAAGCTGGACCTGAACGAACACCTGATCCGCCATCCCGCGGCCACCTTCATCATCCGGGTCGAGGGCGATTCCATGGCCGGCGCCGGCATCCGGCCCGGTGATCTGCTGGTGGTGGACCGCAGTATCGAGCCCCAAAGCGGACATATCGTGATCGCCGCCATCGCCGGCGAACTCACGGTCAAGACCCTGCGCCGGCGGAACCAGGGCTGGTTCCTGGAGGCCGAGAACCCCGCCTACCCGGCGACGGCGCTCGGCACCGAGCAGGACTGCGCCATCTGGGGTGTGGTGACCGCCACCATCCACCGTTTCATTCCGCGCGGCACCGGGCCGTAGGGGGCCGCGGCATGGCCCGCATCTTCGCCCTGGTCGATTGCAACAACTTCTATGTGTCCTGCGAACGGCTGTTCGACCCCGCCCTCATCGGCATCCCGGTGGTGGTGCTGTCGAACAATGACGGTTGCATCATCGCCCGCTCCGAGGAGGCCAAGGCCCTTGGCATTGCCATGGGGGCGGCGTTGTTCGAGGCCCGCCCACTGATCCGCCGCCACCGGGTGCGGGTCTTTTCCTCCAACTACCCGCTTTACGGGGATATGTCCGCCCGGGTGATGGATGTGCTCGCCGGCTTCACGCCCGAGATCGAAATCTATTCCATCGACGAGGCCTTCCTCGGCCTTGACGGGTTTGAGGGCCGCGACCTTGCCGCCCATGGCCGGGAGATGCGGGCCAAAGTCCACCAATGGGTCGGGCTGCCGGTCTCCATCGGCATCGCCGGGACCAAGACCCTGGCCAAGCTCGCCAGCCGTATGGCCAAAAAATCCCCCGCCGCCGGTGGGGTCTTCGAGCTTACCGCCATGGCATCCCGGCGCCGGGTGCTGGCGGACACCGAAGTCGGCGATGTCTGGGGTGTCGGGCGCCGGCTGGCGCGGATGCTGAAGGCGCACGGCATCCATAGCGCCCTTGATCTGCACGATGCGCCCGACGCCTGGATCCGAAAACGCATGGCCGTGACCGGCCTGCGCACGGCGATGGAGCTGCGCGGCGTCTCCTGCATCGATCTCGAACACGCGCCACCGCCGAAACAGACCACCGTGGTCTCCCGCAGCTTCGGCCATCCGGTCACAAACCTGGACGAACTCCATGACGCCGTCGCCAGCTTCGCCGCCCGGGCGGCGGAGAAGCTGCGCGGCGGGCGCCTGGTGGCAAGCAGCGTCTCGACTTTCATCATGACCAGCCGCTTCATCGAGGGTGAGCGCCATTACGCCAACACCGCCACCATTGCGCTTGGCGGCGCCACCAATCACAGCGGCAAGATCATCGCCGCCGCGCTTGCCGGCCTGCAGCGCATCCACCGTCCCGGTTACCGCTATAAGAAGGCCGGCGTGATGATGCTCGGCCTCGCCGCCGAGAACCGGGCGCAACTGGACCTGTTCGCGTCCCCGTCACGGGCGCGGGACACGGATATCATGGAGGCCTTCGATGACATCAACCGCCGCCTCGGCGCCGGGACGATCCGCTATGGCTGGCCCGGGCGCAGACGATCCTGGCGCATGAACCAGCAGCGGCGCTCGCCCAGCTACACCACCCGGTGGACCGATTTACCGGTGGCCCGGGGCTAAATTCCTAAGGCTATAGCTTGCCTTCCTTGATCAGGCGCTTGATCTCCTCGCGGTCCAGCAGGACCGTGTCCGGCACCCCGGACTCGTAGAGTTCGACCAGCTTGGCGAAATCGTATTCGCCCTGGCTCGAGGCGCCGAAATCCTCGGTACCCTGATAGTGGCGCTTATAATCCTGGGTCTCGAGGGGGGTGTAGTTGTCCATCATGATCTCGATCTCGTTGCCGTCGGGATCGCGGTAGTCGAACGAGGTCGAGTTGCCGTGGTTCAACACCCGGTGAGGCACATGGCCCGATGCCTTCATCTGCTTATAGATGAAGACCAGTTCGCCGAGGCTGGCATAGGCGAAGGCCAGGTGTGAGACCCCGACGAACTCGTCCGCCTTGTCGCCCCAGCCCTTTTTCTTGAAGATGGCGAGCCTGTGGTCGTGGTCGCCATAGGTCAGGAATGTGACACGGCCGGGCCGGGCCCTGACCACCTCGGCGTTCAACAGCAGGCAATAGAACGCCACCATCTCGTCGTAGCGTTCATCGGTGAAGATATGAACATGGTGGATTTCGGTGGGCGACGGCATCGCCGTCACGGCCCCCGGCGCATCATGGCGCAGCGGCGAGACCACGTCGGGGATATATTCTCTGGGATCTATTACGGTTGCCATGTCATTTCCCTTCTTAGCTTGGGCATCGGGACGGGATTGGTGCGCCCTGGAGGATTCGAACCTCCGACCTGCGGCTTAGAAGGCCGCCGCTCTATCCAACTGAGCTAAGGGCGCAATCAGCGTATCTTAGCGTATTTGAAGTTATCGGCGTAGTTCTTCGGTCTGATGCGGCGCTCACGGGGCTGGTGGATTTGGTAGCGGTAGCCCTGCTTTTCGGCGTAGGCGACCGCGTCATCCACACTATTGAAGCTGATCCGCACCTGGCTTTGGGTGTCATGACAGCCGCTCCAGCCCATCAGCGGATCGCGCTGTTTGGGCCGGTCCGCCACGAACTCGACCACCCACGTCCCGGCCCTGGCGAGGCCCTGCTGGGTTGGAGAGCGTACCGGCCGATAAATCCGGACTTCCCTGGCCTTCATGGCCGCCATGGGTATAACGGAAGGCGGTGGCGGTCAAGCGCAGCCTTTATGGACCAGTGCCTTTATGAAATAGTGCATCCCCTAGATGCTTAGCCTTGAGAACGTCTCCAAGACCTATGGCCGGACCCTGGCGCTGGCGCCTTTGGACCTGCACTTGGCCGTGGGCGAGACCACGGTGGTGATCGGGCCCAGCGGCTGCGGCAAATCCACCCTGATGGGGCTGATGATCGGGTTGATCCGCCCGGACCAGGGATGCGTCCGCTTCGGCGACACCGAGCTCACCACCAAGACCGCCCCGGAAATCCGCCACCGCACCGGCTATGTGATTCAGGATGGCGGGCTGTTCCCCCATATGGACGCCAGGAACAACATCATCCTGATGGCGCGCCAGCTGGGCTGGGAACCCAGCCACATCGATCAAAGGCTCAATGAGCTTATCGAGCTCACCCATTTTCCGTCCCCGGCACTGGCGCGTTACCCGGTGGAGCTTTCCGGCGGCCAGCGCCAGCGGGTCAGCCTGATGCGCGCCCTCATGCTCGACCCGGAATTGTTGCTGCTGGACGAACCCTTGGGGGCGCTGGACCCGATGATCCGTTTCGATCTGCAGAACGATCTCAGCGCCATCTTCGAGGCCCTGGGGAAAACCGTCGTCCTGGTCACCCACGACATCGGCGAGGCCGGCTTCTTCGCCGATACCATCGCCCTCATGCGCGATGGGCATATCATCCAGAAAGGCACCCTGGATGATCTGGTGGGCGCCCCAGCCGATCCCTTCGTCACCCGCTTCATCCGGGCCCAGCGCACCCAGGCTGGCCCATTGGGGGACGCGTGATGGTGCGCGGGCGGCTGATCCATGTGCTCTACGTAACAGCGGTCCTGGCGGTGGGCGCCGGTCCCGCTCTAAGCGCTGGAGATGAGATCAGGATCGGCTCGAAGAAATTCACCGAATCGGTGGTGCTCGGCGAGATCGCCGCGGGGCTGGTGCGTGGCGCCGGCGCCGCCGCCATCCACCGCCGCGAGCTCGGCGGCACCCGGGTGCTGTGGGGCGCGCTGCTCAAGGGCGAGATCGACCTTTACGCGGAATATACCGGCACCATCGCCCGCGAAATCCTCAGCCACGCCAAGCTCGAAAGCCGCCGCCATATGATCCGCGCCCTGGCCAAGCGCGGCATTGTCATGAGCCGGCCCCTGGGCTTCAACAACACCTATGCGCTGGGCATGCGCGAGGCGGTGGCCCAGCGCCTCGGCATCACGCGGATTTCGGACCTCGCCCGCCACCCGGACCTGCGTTTCGGCTTCGGCAACGAGTTCATGGACCGGGGCGATGGCTGGCCGGCGTTGCGTTTACGCTACCAATTGCGGCAACGCCAGGTCCGCGGCCTTGATCATGATCTGGCCTATCGCGGTCTCGAGGCCGGGGACATCGATGTCATCGACATGTATTCGACCGACGCCGAGATCGCCTATTACGGCCTCAGGGCGCTGGCTGACGATCTCGGCCATTTCCCAGTCTATGACGCGGTGCTGCTCTATCGCGCCGACCTGGCGGCCCGCGCGCCCAAGGTGGTGGCCGCGCTCCGAAGCCTCGAGGGCAGGATTCCGGCGTCGCGCATGGTGGCGATGAACGCCCGCGCCAAGATCGACAAGACCGCCGAGGCCGAAATCGCCACTGAGTTCCTGTCCACGGTCCTTGGCATCGAAAGCTCCGCCGGGGTCGAAGGCTTCTGGCAGCGGCTCTGGCGCCACACCGCCGAGCATCTCCGTCTCGTCGCCATTTCCTTGTCCGCCGCCATTGCCGTCTCCATCCCCCTGGGCATTCTCGCCGCCCGCCGGGCGCGGCTGGGCGCGGTCATCTTAGGCACCGTCGGCATCATCCAGACCATCCCGTCCCTCGCCCTTCTCGTCTTCATGATCCCGCTTTTGGGCATTGGCGGGCCGCCGGCCATGGTGGCGCTGTTCCTCTATTCCCTGCTGCCGATCGTGCGCAACACCCATGCCGGGCTTCATGACATCCCGCTGCCGGTGCGCAATTCCGCCGCCGCCCTTGGGCTCGGCGCCATGGCGCGGCTCCGCCTCATTGAACTGCCCATGGCGTCCCGCGCCATCCTCGCCGGCGTCAAGACCTCGGCGGTGATCAATATCGGCACCGCAACCCTGGGGGCGCTGATCGGCGCCGGCGGCTATGGCCAGCCCATCCTCACCGGCAT
>CBDUSV010000020.1:0-17972 GCA_965369885.1 uncultured bacterium | reverse complement strand
CCGTCAATCACCCGAAGGGTAAGCGCTGGTGCCTGGAGATGCAAGGAACCCCCTGGAACTTCCAGGGGGTTCCTTGTAGTAAACAGTTAAGAAAAGTCTATAAATACCTAGAATTACTTCTTCTTTTTCTTCTTCTTCTTTTTGCGGCAGTTCTTGGCATCGGTGAAGCTCCGGCATTTGGGGAGCTTGTAGCGGCCCGCACCGAGGGCGAAATAGGTCGCCCTGGTGATGACGGCCTGGGAGCTGCCATAGACCTCGGCGAGCAGTTTCTCGATGGTCTTGTGGCCCAGGGGATCGACATCCATCTTCATTCTCTTGGCATCGACCAGGAACTTCTTGTCCTTCATGGTCGCCATGAAGGCCGCGCGCAGCGCGGCGATGCGGTCCGCCGGCACGCCCGGGGGCGCCACATAGGGCCGGCCGAATTCCTGGGGCGTGATGATCATCCTGAAGACCTTCTTGTCCTCGGCTTTCTTCAGCATATCGAGAACCAGCGGAACTTTGGCGATTTCCGGGTTCTTCTGCATCCCCATCTGGGCAAGGACATTGAGCTTGCTGTCGCGGATCCAATGGGGCCGGCTGGCCTTGTGGGTCTGCCACGACATGCCGCAGATGCCCTCGATCTCGCCACGTTCAAGCGCCAGGCGAAGCGACGAGGTGCGATAGCCGACGATGACCTTGAACTTGGTGCCCAGGATCGAGTTGAAGATCTGCGGAAAGATCGTGGTGGTCGAGCTTGGCCCGGTGGACCCGAGCACGATTTGGCGGCCCTTGGCCTTGGCCAGGCTATTGGCCTTGCTTTTGTGCCAGGTGACGCATGTGCCGGTCTGGCGCGCGGTTGAGCCGATGAAATTGAATTTGGAAGCATCGAACTTGGCGCGCTTGACACCGTAAAGCGGCAGCATGAACACGGTGTTGAAGGTGGCGGCAAACACCGAACCATCCTTGGCGGCGACATTGTAAAGATGGTTGGCATTGATCAGCCCCGCCGCGCCGGGCATGTTCTTGACCACGATCTTGGGCTTGCCCGGGATATGGCGGGCCATGTGACGGGAGAGCGTGCGGCCATAAGTATCGAAGCCGCCGCCGGCGCCGGAGCCGATCAGCAAGTACATGGTGCGGCCCTTATAGAACTCGGCGGCCGATTTTGCCGCCACTATGCTGCTTCCCATCGCTGCCATGAGCGCCCCGGCGACGAGACCCAGTGTCAGAATCCTCAATAGTTTCACGGTGAATTCCTCCCTTTATGGGTTGGTTTTGACCACAACCAAGCGATCGATTTATTGCAACAAAAGAGTATGATCGCCTTGGGAAGGCTGTCAACACATGCATAGGCCAAGGCCATGATGGAAAAGCGCATTTACGGGCACCGGGCGCGGATCGGATACACATCGGTCGCGTTCATGACCGAGGTGTTTGCCTATGAGTTTTACAAGATCGTCCCCGTTGGGGTGAGCCTGGCGCTGCTCACCATGCAGCAGGACGGCTTCGGCGCCGAACATATCGACGATATCTACGAGGCCAGCCTCAAGGCCGCCCGGGACATGGCGCGGGCCGGTGTCGATATGGTCGTGCTCGGCGGCAATCCGGTCAATATCTCGCGCGGGGTCGACAATGTGAAAACCGTGATTGAGGGTTTGGAAAAAGAAACCGGCATCCCGATCAGCACCAGCACCACGGCGCGGGTCAATGCCTACCGCGCCCTCGGCGTCACCAAAATCGCCACGGTGCACCCTTTTGGCGAGGCGCAAAACGCCATGTATGAGGAATATTTGCCCAAGCTCGGCACGGTTTCGGTGGGATGCCGGGCCGGCGGCAGCAATCTGGTCGATCTCGGCAGCCTTCCGGCCTCGGCGGCCCTGGACTGGGGGCGCGAGGCGGCCAAGGCGTACGGCCAAGCCGATTGCCTGCACTTCCCCTGTCCCCATTGGGCCGTGGCCGAGGCCATCGAGCCGCTGGAGCGCGAGTGCGGCATCGATGTGGTGACATCGCTTCAGGCGATTGTCTGGGAAGCGCTGCGGAAATGCGGTATCACCGAGCCCATCGAGGGCTATGGCCGGCTGCTCCGGGAGTTCTGAAGGACCCTCAACGCGGCTTTGAAATTTTGTCCCCCGGTGCTAACCTGGGGAACCATTTCAAGGGCCAGTGGTGAAGTTTGGTCCAAATACGGCTTTTAAAATGAAATTACAGGGAGTTTACCAATGAACCATCGTGAATTGAGCCTTGCCTTGGCCGCCGGCATCGTTGCCGCCGGGACCTGGGCATCCCCCGCCGCCGCCGACGCGGTATCGGATTTCTACAAGGGCAAGACGGTCACCGTCATGGTGCCGTCGGGCCTGGGCGCTTCGCTGGGCCTCTATGGCCGCTTGCTGACGAATCATATCAAGAACCATATCCCCGGCAAGCCCAACGTCATCGTGTCCTCGCGCCCGGGCGGCGGCGGCACCAAGGGCGCGTCCTTTGCTTACAACGCCGCACCCAAGGACGGCACCTTCATCGCCGAAGTGCTGGCGCCGTCGGTGCTGGCGCCGGCACTGCGCAACATGAAGTTCGACGCCACCAAGTTCCAGTGGCTCGGCTCGATCACGCCGCGCCCGGCCACGGTCACGGTGTGGCATACGGCGCCGGCGACCACATTGGCCCAGGCCAAGAAGGTCGTGGTCAAGATGGGATCGACCGGACTGTCGTCCGAGACCTATATGATACCGACCCTGATGAACCATTTCCTCGGCACCAAGTTCAAGGTCATCAAGGGCTATAAGGGTGGCGGCTCGATCAACAAGGCGATGGAGCAAGGCGAGGTCCAGGGCCGCATGAACTATTATTCGGGCTGGACTTCGGTCAAGAGCCACTGGATCAAAAACAAGAAGATCATCCATTTGGTCCAGTACGGCCCGGCGATCAGCGACATCCCCAATATCCCACAGCTGATGAGTTTGATGCCGACCAAGGAAGCCAAGGTCATGCTGCGCTTCATCGAGGTCAGCGAGAATCTCGGCATGGGATTCTGGGTCGCGCCCGAGGTGCCCAAGGCCCGGTTCCTGGCCCTGCGCAAGGCCTTCGCCGCGACCATGCGGGATCCCGCCTTCCTCGCCGACGCCAAGAAGCGCCGGGCGCCGGTCAACCCGGTCGCGGGCGCCAAGCTCACAAAGATCGTTGCCGCGGGGCTGAACATCCCAGGCCCGGTGGTCAAGAAATTGCGCAAGATTCTCGGCTTCAAGAAAAAATAGGGCCGGACAACCGGTTCAATATAACGGCTCAAAGCGAAGCGCCTCCCCCACCGGGGAGGCGCTTTTCGCATGTCTGGTTCCCTCAGAATAAATTTATCGCGTTGATGGTGCGCAACACCGGGAACATGTCGCCGATCACGGTTTGCGGCCAACGCACGATCAGAACCTGGTGGAACAGGATATAAGAGAAGATCCACATCGGCACCGAAACCGCGAGGGTCATAAACCAGCTTTCCTTGCCCTCGAAACGGATATAGCCGATCAGGAACAGCCCCATCGCCGGCAACAGCCCAATGACGCTGGCGGCGCCGAAGAAGAACAGACACCAGCCGAAATAGACCGCCGCGCGCCGGAAGATCTCGGCGACGGTAAGATCGCCGTAATCGGCCTGGATATCGAAATGGATATCCTCTTGGGCCACCGCCTGGATTTTGTCCGAGGCGGCAGCCGGCATGCTCTCTCCCGGCGCCACGAACAATCCCGACAGCACCAGGGTGCCGGCGAACAGCACCCCTGCCCAGGCAATCGACTGGGGCACCAGCTTGGCGCCGAACTGCCAATCCCACGACACCACGAGACAAACCACGAAGAACAGCACGACCATGACGGCGAACGCCATATCGGGGTTGAGGTTCTGGCGCTGCAGGCCAATCACCCGCTTGCCCTTGGCGACGCGGCCGCGGGACCTATAGCCGCGAACGATGGGCCTGAGGATGCCGTAAAGGGAAACCGCGAACATGAAGGCGACGATGGGCTGCAACAACCATTTGGCGCCGAACAGTTCGACCGAAATGAACATATAGCGTTCGATCAAGCCACCGAGAACGAAGCCGAGGATCAACGGCGGCCGCGGCCAGCGCAGCCGCTTCATGATCCAGCCGATGAAGCCGAAGATCAGCAGGGCATAGATATCGCCCCATTGCCGGGACCCCTGGAAGGCGCCGATGAAGGTGATGGCCAGCACCACCGGCGCCAGAATACCGATGCGCACCAGGGCGATCTTGGCAAGCTGGTTGGCGAACAGGAAACAGATGCCGGCGCCGATGATGTTGGCGATGGCGACCGACCACACCAGGGTATAGGTGATATCGAGCCGCTTGGTCAGCATTTCGGGGCCGGGCACCAGGCCGTGGATGAGGAACGCGCCCAGCAACAGCGCCATGGCCGCGGTGCCGGGAACGCCGAAGGCGATGGTCGGCACCAGGGCCCCGCCTTCCTTGGCGTTGTTGGAGGCTTCCGAGGCGATGACGCCGCGCACGTCGCCCTTGCCGAAGCTCAATTCGGCCCCCTTCTCGGTACGTGCCGCATGGCCGTAGGCGATCCAGTCGATCACCGAGGCGCCGATCCCCGGCACCGCGCCCAGCCCGGCGCCGATGGTGGCGCAGCGCAGCATCAGCCATTTGTTGCGGAAGACGTCCTTGATGCCTTCGATCTGGGCCCAGCGCGAGGCCATCTTGGCGTCGCCGCTGATCGATGTCCGGGTGATCGCCATGTCGGCGATCTCGGGAATGGCGAACAGGCCGAGAGCCAAGGGCACCACCGGCAGTCCATCCCACAGATAAAGCGAGCCGAAGGTCCAACGCAGGGTGCCGGTCTGGGGATCGTCGCCCGCCGTCGCCACCATCAGCCCGATACATGCCGCCGCCAGGCCCTTGAGCGGCGTGCCGCCGCTGAGCACCGCGACCAGCGAGATGCCGAACACACAGAACGCCAGCAATTCCGGCGAACCGATATAGAGCATGATGGGCCGCAGCACGGGAATGCTGACCGCCAGCAACATGGCGCCGTACACCCCACCCAGCACCGAGGCCGAAAACGCCGCGCCGAAGGCGCGCCCGGCCTCGCCTTTGCGCGCCATGGGAAAGCCGTCGAGAATGGTCGCCGCCGAGCCCACGGTTCCGGGCACGCCGAACAGCACTGCCGGGATGGTGTCAGAGGTCACCACCACGGCCTGCAAACCCATCAGGAAGGCAAGCGCGGTATAGGGGTCCATGTCGAAGGTGAAGGGCAGCAGCAGCGAAAGCCCGACCAAGCCGCCGAGCCCGGGAATGACACCGATCAACAGCCCGATCAACACGCCAAGCGCCAGGAACGATATTCGCACCGGGTCGGCCATGATCACGGCGGCCTTCATGGCCATGCCGAGCATATCGATTTCCATTACGCCCCCCTGAAATCCATGCTCAAAACAACTCCGGGCAAATGCGGACGTTATATTTTGGTCGGGGCGGCTGGATTCGAACCAGCGACCCCCTGCTCCCAAAGCAGGTGCGCTACCAGACTGCGCCACGCCCCGCGCCGGGGAAACCTAAGGAGTTCAAAGACCTTTGGCAAGATGGGGAAATATGTCGAAGGCAAACTTCGATTAAGATTTTCCGGCTCTTGACCCGGCCACCAACCCCTTAAAAATCCAGACCAATTCGCAACTAAAGGTAATATTAAGAATAAATTCGGGGCTAAATGGAAATAATCGCTAAGCAAATTGCAACGTATTTTAAATAAAACATTAAACCTGTCCCCTTACACTGGACCTTATATCGAAATGGGCCATCGCGCCCGTGCCCCTTGGAGGGTCGAGCCAATGTTGAAGAAGACGTTGCTTGCCACGTTTTTGGGTTTGATGCTGCCGCTGCAGGTTCAGGCGCAGCCGATGCAGAACATCTGCACCGAACGCTCCGAGGTCCTCGGCCATCTCGCCACCAAATATTCCGAGGCCCCGGTGGCCATGGGACTCGCCAACAATGGCGGTGTCATTGAGGTGCTGTCATCGGATACGTCGTGGACCATCATCATCACCATGCCCAACGGCGTGAGCTGCATGCTGGCCGCCGGCGAAAGCTGGGAAAGCCTTCCAGTGATCAACAAAGAGCCAAAGGCCTGACCACAGGCCGGAATCGAGCAAAAGCCGGCGGGCCAAAAATGGCCCTCCAGCAAAGACCGAAGCCTCACAGAAGCCCCACAGAAATCCCAAGTGGGGCTTTATTTTTTTGCTAGAAATTGATCTCGATGACGCCGTGAAGCGGGCGCGCAGATGGAGGAGCTTGCCTTACCCCCCCTGATGACATCGCCATATCTAAGCCTAGTCAAGTGGTTCAGACGCTCGAATTTCCGTCGCCTGCGGTCCTTTGGGACCCTCCGCGATACGCACCTGCACGATTTGACCAGCCTGCAGAGCATCCATGCCCGAACGTCGCACGGTCACCATATGGATGAAGACGTCCTGTTCGAAATCTTCCTGGGTCAGGAACCCATATCCCTTGTCGGCATTGAACCATTTCACCAAGGAATCGACAAAATCGCCTGGCGGCGACGTCAAGACACTGAACATGGCATTGTCGTCTTCAGGGGATTTCTGCTCGACCGGCGTCGCCGTGCTGGAATCCACATCGAGAAGCCGCATGACTTGCATGCCCTTGGCGCGCTGGACCACTTCACACACCACCGTCGCGCCCGGTTGAAGCTCCTCATAGCCGGCATTACGCAATACCGACAAATGGATAAAAGCGTCACTGGTCCCCTCGGAAGGGGTGATAAATCCGAAACCCTTTACCGTATTAAACCATTTGACTGTTCCCCGGACCTCCAGCGTATCCACTGATTCGTCCGGACCACTCAAATCGCTCATCAAAACGGCCCACTCAAAATCAATATTTAACGAAAAACGCTAACACAAATAATCGAAAGTTACAATTCAGCGGTTTCCCTTAAAACATTATTTTGATTGTGGATTTAGTTCAATGATTACCCGGCTCGTGGAGGGCAAAAAAGACCACCATTGCGGTGGGCAAGGGTAATGAATTGAGTTGGAAAGAGGCCCTTGGCGGGGGGCTTAGCTTGACAAGCTGTCGCTCTTGGCGGGTTGTGAACGGCCCTCGCCGTGGGAGACCAAGTCGCCGTCCAAATCCTTGTTGGACCAGCTGTCAAGAAAATCGCGGCGAAATCCAGCCAGGATGCTCGGGGCTGAAAATCCTCTATAGCGTGGCAGGGTCAATGCAATCACTGTCTTCATTATGTTTCCTTGAATATGCTCGAATGCAAAATGCGGCGGGGAATTGGTCCAGGCCATTGCTTTGATGAGGCCAATATAAAGGCACTTCATGACAAGGAAAATTGCTTGTTTTGCAAATCAGTATTGACGTTTTTGCATGGCACGGCTGAAGTCGCATCGGCGGTATTAAATGGCTTGGCCGCGCCGCCCCATGGGGGGTGAATACCATGTCGCGGCGCCGTCAAACCCGGCAATTTGTTCTGGCCAAGGCCTCGACGCCATATTAATGATGTCGCGGACAAAACAGGTGGCTTCGGCCCTGCTCCACGACAGTGCGTTTCCGGGGATCGGGCCTTGCGTACAATCGATGATAAGCCGGTACGATAAGCCGGACGTCAGGAGACATTTCAGGTCATGGTTCACGCCTTCACGCTGGGCCTCGGTCTATCCGCACTCTGGCTCTTGTTGTCAGGCCATTTTGATCCCCTGCTTCTGAGCCTTGGCGCCCTTTCCGTGGTGGCCGTGGTGATGATTGCCTTGCGCATGGATGTGGTCGATCACGAATGTGTCCCCATACATCTGGGCTTGAGCTTTGTTCGCTATCAGCTGTGGCTGATGATGGAGATCATCAAGGCCAATATCGAGGTCACCAGGATCATCCTCTCCCCGTCCCTTCCCATCACCCCCGAGCTGTTCTGGATGAAGGTGTCGCAAACAACCGATTTCGGCCGGGTCATCCACGCCAATTCCATCACCTTGACCCCGGGCACGGTCTCGGTTGAGGTCGAAGGCGACAGCATCCTCGTCCATGCCATCACCGCCGAGATGGCGGATGGCACCAGAGGCGGCGAGATGGACGGTTACGTCACCCGGGTCGAGGGGGGCTGAGCGTGTTCACCGCCGCATCCGCCGCCATTCTCGCCACCATGCTGATGACGCTGGCGCGCCTGTTCGCCGGGCCCAGCCTTTATGACCGGGTGCTGGCGGTCAATTCCTTCGGCACCAAGACGGTGCTGTTGATCGGGGTCATGGGGTTCCTCACCGATCGCCCCGAATTCCTGGATATCGCGCTGCTTTATGCCCTGATCAATTTCGTCTCCACCATCGCCATTCTCAAATTCTTCCGCTACCGCGCGCTTGGAGATGCGGCGGACCGTGGACGGAGTGCCGAGTGATGGTGATGATCACCGAAATTCTGGGCTGGATTTTACTCGTCGGCGGCGGCTTTTTTCTCATCGTCGGCGGAATCGGCCTATTGCGCCTTCCCGATTTCTACACCCGGCTTCACGCCGCCGGCATCACCGATACCCTGGGCGCCGGCTTGATCCTGCTCGGGCTGATGGTCCAGGCCGGCCCCACATTGGTCACCATCAAACTCATCCTCATTGGCGTCTTCTTGTTCTTCACCAGTCCGACCTCGACCCACGCGGTCGCCAACGCCGCCTTTGTCGCCGGCCTCAAGCCGCGCCTGGCCAAAGCCTTCGTGGACCAGGACAATGATCAGCAGGGAGATCAGTCCCAGGGAGATCAGTCATAGAAAACCTGATCGACATCGTCCTCTTGACCTTCCTCGGCCTCACCGCCTTCGCCATTGTGCGGCTCAGGAGCCTGTTCGCCGTGGTCATGCTGACCGGTGTGTTCTCGCTGCTGTCGGCGGGGCTGCTGGTCAATCTCGACGCCGTCGACGTTGCCTTCACCGAGGCCGCCGTGGGCGCCGGGATTTCCACCGTGTTGATGCTGGGAACCCTGGCCCTGACGTCGCGGCGCGAAAAGATTCCGTCCCACACCCCGATCCTGCCCTTGATCGTGGTGCTGATCGCCGGTGCCGCGTTGATCTACGGCACCTTGGACATGCCGCGCTTCGGTGACCCCAACGCGCCGATCCACGGCCATGTGGCGCCCAAATATATCGAGGGATCACGCACCGAGATCGGCATCCCCAACGTCGTGACCTCGGTGCTGGCGAGCTACCGCGGCTTCGACACCCTGGGCGAGGTCACGGTGATCTTCACCGCCGGTATCGGCGTGCTGTTGTTGCTGGGTGGCGGGCTGGCCGCGGGCACCCGGCGCCGGAATTCTACCGACGGGGACACGCCCGAAGGAAATCCGCCCAGTGGAGATGCACCGTGAGACATCATCTCGTGCTCCGCGTCGTCACCAAAATGTTGATCTCTCCGATCCTGCTGTTCGCCCTTTACGTCCAGTTCCATGGCGATTACGGCCCCGGCGGAGGCTTTCAGGCCGGCGTCATCTTCGCCGCCGCCTTCATTCTCTATGCCCTGGTGTTCGGCCTCGAGACCGCGCGCAAGGTGGCGCCCGACGGCGTGGTTCGTGCCCTGATGGCGGCCGGCGTGCTGCTTTACGCCTCGGTCGGTATCGCCGGGCTGTTGCTCGGCGGCAACTTTCTCGATTATTCGGTCCTTGCCCGGACTCCCATGCAAGGCCAGCATCTCGGTATTCTGATCATCGAATTCGGCGTCGGGGTCACGGTGGCGGCGGTGATGATCACCGTGTTCTTCACCTATGCCGGGCGCAATCCCCCCATCAGTGACGAAGATTGGTAATGACTTTCGACGACGTGCTTGGCCATTACAATTATTGGATCGTCATCGTCTTGATGATGGTGGGGCTCTATATCGTGGTGTCCCGCGGCAATCTGGTGAAGAAGATCGTCGGCCTCAACATCTTCCAGATTTCGGTGTTCCTGCTCTATATCAGCATGGGCAAGGTCGCCGGCGGCACGGCGCCGATCCTGACCGGGCGGGCGGAGGTGTTCTCAAACCCCCTGCCCCATGTCCTCATCCTCACCGCCATCGTCGTCGGCGTCGCCACCACGGCGCTGGGTCTTGCCCTGGTGATCCGCATCCGCGAAGCCTACGGCACCATAGAGGAAGATGAGATCCAGCAGGCCGATGACGAGGACGAATTCGAGGGCACCGGTTCACCATGATCGCCCAACACCTCCCCGCCCTGCAAGTCGTCGTGCCCTTGGTCGCGGCGCCGCTGTGCGTGTTCCTGCGCCGGGGCAATCTGGCCTGGGGCTTGGCGCTTGTCGTCAGCTGGACGGCGGCGGCGATTTCCATTGTCCTGCTGGCCGCGGTCATCAAGGGCGGCGTCATCAGCTATGAGCTCGGGGGTTGGGCGCCGCCCTGGGGCATCGAATACCGCATCGACGCGCTGAACGCCTTCGTGTTGCTCATCGTCTCGTGCATCAGCGCCCTGGTGCTGCCCTATGCCCGGCGCAGCATTGCCTCCGAGATCGAGCCCGAGAAACACTCGCTGTTCTATTGCTGTTATCTGTTGTGCCTCACCGGATTGTTGGGCGTCACCATCACCGGCGATGCCTTCAACCTGTTCGTGTTCCTGGAGATCTCATCGCTGTCGACCTACATCCTGGTCGCCATGGGGGCCGGACGGGACCGCCGGGCGCTGACCGCCGCCTATACCTATCTGGTGATGGGGACGATTGGCGCCACGTCGTTCGTCATCGGCGTCGGGCTTCTGTACATGATGACCGGGACCCTGAACATGGCCGACATCGCGTCGCGCATCGGCGACATCTCAGACAACCGCACGGTCCATGTCGCCTTCGCCTTCCTGGTGGTCGGCATCGGGCTCAAGCTTGCCATGTTCCCACTGCATCTGTGGCTGCCCAACGCCTATGCCTATGCGCCGTCGGCGGTCACCGCCTTCATTGCCGCGACCGCGACCAAGGTGGCGGTCTATGTCTTGCTGCGCTTCCTGTTCACGGTGTTCGGCTACGACTTTCCGCTCCAGGCGCTGACCCTGGTTTATGTCTTCCTGCCGCTGGCGCTGGCCGCCATGTTCGCGGCCTCGACCGTGGCCATCTTCCAGACCGACATCAAACGCATGCTGGCCTATTCCAGCGTCGCCCAGCTCGGTTACATGGTGCTGGGCTTGAGCTTCGGCTCCATCGCCGGGCTGACCGCCACCATCCTTCATCTGTTCAACCACGCGCTGATGAAAGGCGGCTTGTTCATGGCGCTGGGCTGTGTGGTGCTGCGCATGGGCGGCGCCACCATGGAGACCGTCAAGGGCCTGGGCCAACAGATGCCCTTCACCATGGCCGCCTTCGTCGCCGGCGGCTTCAGCCTGATCGGGCTGCCACTGACGGTTGGCTTCATCAGCAAATGGTATCTCATCCTCGCCGCCATCGAAGCCGGCTGGTGGCCGGTGGCGGTGCTCATCGTCGCGGCGTCGCTGTTGGCGGTCATCTACGTCTGGCGGGTGGTGGAAGCCGCCTATTTTCAAGACCCGCCCGAGGGCCAACCGGTTGAAGAGGCGCCCTTAATCATGCTGGTGCCGATGTGGTTTCTGATCGCGGCCAATATCTATTTCGGCATCGACGCCACCCTCACCGTCTCGGTCGCCGATCTTGCGGCGCGCTCATTGATGGGAGGGGCGGCGCCATGAGCAATGCCCTGGCCCTGACATTGACCCTTTTGATTCCGGCCGTGGGCATCGTGTTGATCGCTGTCACCGGGCGCCGTCCCAATCTGCGCGAAGCCATGACGCTGGTGACCGCTTTCGCGTTGTTCGCCACCGTGCTCGTGCTGTTGGACCGCGTCACGGCGGGGGACATGCCCGAGGTGACGTTCTTCGAGGTGGTCCCGGGCCTGGCGCTGGCGCTCAAGATCGAGCCCCTGGGCATGCTGTTCGGCCTCGTCGCCTCGGGTCTGTGGATCGTCAATTCGCTCTATTCCATCGGCTATATGCGCGGCAACGCCGAACAGCACCAGACCCGGTTCTATATCTTCTTCGCCGTCGCCATCGCCAGTGCCATGGGCATCGCCTTCGCCGCCAACATGTTTACGCTCTTCATCTTCTACGAGGTGCTGACACTTTCGACCTATCCCCTGGTGGTTCACAAGGGCACCGATGAGGCCAAGGCCGGCGCCCGCACCTATCTCGGCATCCTGCTCGGCACCTCGATCGGCTTGCAGCTGGTCGCCGTGATCTGGACCTGGTCGGTTGCCGGCACGCTTGATTTCACCAAGGGCGGCATCCTCGACGGCAAGATCGAAGGGACCTTGGTGGCAGTGCTGCTGGCGCTTTACATGTTCGGCATCGGCAAGGCGGCCCTGATGCCGTTCCACCGCTGGCTGCCGGCGGCGATGGTGGCGCCGACCCCGGTGAGTGCCCTGTTGCATGCCGTCGCCGTGGTCAAGGCCGGCGTGTTCACGGTGATGAAGGTCTCGGTCTATATCTTCGGCACCGATTTTCTCGCCAAGACCGGGGCCTCGGAGTGGCTGGTGTGGGCCGCAGCCTACACATTGCTCGCCGCCTCCATCGTCGCCATGACCAAGGACAATCTGAAGGCGCGGCTCGCCTATTCGACCGTGAGCCAGCTGTCCTACATCATCCTTGGCGCGGCGCTTGCCACCTCCATGGGGGTGATCGGCGGCTCCATGCACATCGCCATGCACGCCATGGGCAAGATCACCCTGTTCTTCTGCGCCGGCGCCATCTACACCGCGACCCACAAGACCGAGATCAGCGACATGGATGGTCTCGGCCGCATCATGCCCTTCACCTATGGCGCCTTCCTGATCGGTGCGCTCAGTATCATCGGCCTGCCACCGCTGGGCGGCTCGTGGTCGAAGTGGTATCTGATGCTGGGTGCGGCGGATAGCGGACAACTGATCATGATCGGCGTCCTCATGGTGAGTTCACTTTTGAACGTCGCCTATCTTCTGCCGGTGGTGGCCAGGGGCTTCTTCCTGCCGGGGGGCGACGGCCACGCAGCACCGGGGACACCCGGCGGCATCAAGGAGGCGCCATTTTTCTGCTATGCCGCGCCCTGCGCGACGGCGGTGGGGTGTGTGGTCCTGTTCTTCTATGCCGACGCCGTCTACCGGCTGCTCGAGCCCATGATACAGCCTTAAGGGATTTGGATGATGGATGACGACAACAAGACCTACTGGCTCGACAAGTCCGAGAACATCACCCGTATCTACTGGGGAGTATGGATCGTCTGCGCCCTGTTGGCATCGGCCGACCTATTCTACGACAAACATGCGGTCTTCGGGATCGAGGAGTTTCCGGCTTTTTACGGGCTCTATGGTTTCATCGTCTGCTTTGGCCTGGTGCTCGGCGCCAAGGAACTGCGCAAGATCATAAAGCGGGGCGAGGATTACTATGATCGCTGATCTTCCTCCCGGCTTGATCCTGATCCTCGGCGCCTTTTTGGTTCCGGCACTGCCCAGGCGCGTGCGCTATGGCTATATGCTGGCCCTGCCGGTCCTCGCCATGATTCAACTGTGGACGCTGCCCACCGGCAATTTCGCCCAAGTCGAGATCTTTGGCCACGTGCTGACGCTTCTTAGGGTCGACAAGCTCGCCGTGGCATTCGTCACGATCTTCCTGATCGCCTCTTTCCTCAATGTCATTTATGGCTGGCACGAAAAAGACGGGGTGCAGCACGTCTCCGCCCTGATCTACGCTGGCGCCGCCATCGGCGCCGTCATGGTCGGCGATCTCATCTCACTTTTCATCTTCTGGGAACTGACGGCGGTCGCCTCGGTGTTTCTGATCTGGGCCCGGCGCACCGAGCGCGCCTACCGCGCCGGCATGCGCTATCTCATCATCCAGATCGGCTCCGGCGTGATCCTGCTCGCAGGGGTCATCCTGCATTACCGGGCGACGGGATCGATCAGCTTCGACAATCTTGGCGTGGTCAGCTTCGCCACCACCCTGATCTTCATCGCCTTCGGCATCAAATGCGCGTTTCCCCTGCTCCACAATTGGCTACAGGACGCCTATCCGGAAGCCACCGTGTTCGGCACTGTGGTGTTGAGCGCCTTCACCACCAAGCTCGCGGTCTATGCGCTGGCGCGCGGCTTCGCCGGCACCGAGATGTTGATCTGGATCGGCGCCCTGATGACCGCCTTCCCCATTTTCTACGCGGTGATCGAGAATGATTTGCGCCGAGTGCTGGCCTACAGCCTCAACAACCAGCTCGGCTTCATGGTGGTGGGGATCGGCATCGGCACGCCACTGGCGCTTAACGGCACCGTCTCACACGCCTTCGCCCACATCCTCTACAAAGCGCTTTTGTTCATGAGCATGGGCGCCGTTCTGCACCGCGCCGGCACCATCAAGGGCTCCGAGCTCGGCGGGCTCTACAAGTCGATGCCCTGGACCGCGGGCTTCTGCATTGTCGGTGCCGCCTCGATCTCGGCCTTCCCGTTGTTTTCGGGTTTCATTTCGAAGTCCCTGATCATCGCCGCCCTGGCCCAGGAAGGATATTGGTTCACCTGGCTGGTGCTGCTGTTCGCCTCGGCCGGCGTGTTCCATCATTCGGGCATCAAGATTCCGTTCTTCGCGTTCTACGCCCATGACAGCGGCATCCGTTGCAAGGAAGCGCCGGCCAACATGCTCATCGCCATGGGGATCACGGCGTTTCTGTGCATTGCCATCGGCGTCTATCCGGCGCCACTCTATGCAATATTGCCAAACGCGGTGGATTTCGTGCCCTACACCACGGCCCATGTGGTGACCCAGACCCAATTGCTGATGTTCTCTGCGCTCGCCTTTTCGGTGCTGATGCGGACGGGTCTCTACCCGCCCGAATTGCGCTCGACCAATCTCGACAGCGATTGGATCTACCGCCGCGCCCTACCGATCGCGGTGGTCTGGATCGCGCGGGCGGTCAAATACGCCCGCATCTTGACCCTGACGCGGGCAGAGATCCGGTTAGAGAAATTTATCGCCACGGTCTACCGCCACCATGGGCCCCAGGGCGCGCTGGCACGGACCTGGCCCACCGGATCGACGGTGGTGTGGGTCGCGGTGCTACTCAGCGTCACCTTGATCCTGTATTATGTGTAGGGACCCTGACGCGACAGCTTAAATACGGGACAATTCCACCGTGACGGTTTCACCTTTACTCGACATCGCCGCCTTCATCTGGTGCCTCGTCTGCTGGATCGGCTATACCCAGTTCTCCGACCATTCGCGCTGGGGTTCCGAAAGCGCCATGACGGCGATGGACGCCTACCGCACGCGCTGGATGGAGCGCATGATCGAGCGCGCACCCAGGATCGAGGATATTCAGATCATCGGCAATCTGATGCGCAGTGTGTCGTTCTTCGCTTCGACCGCGATATTTGTCCTTGCCGGTTTGGTCGCCGTGCTCGGTGCCGCCGACCGTGCCCATGAGGTGATCTCGGGCCTGCCCTTCACGGTCGCGACGACGCCCGGAATATGGCAGTTGAAGGTGCTGTTTCTCATCGTCATCTTCGTCTACGCCTTCTTCAAGTTCACCTGGTCGCTGCGCCAGTTCAACTATCTGTCGATCATGGTCGGCGGCGCGCCGGCGCCCGGCGACGACAACCCGGACGACGCCGACTACCCGGCCCGCGCGGCACGGGTCAGCGTCACCGCCGCCACCCATTTCAACCGTGGCATCAGGGCCTATTATTTCGGTCTTGCCACTTTGAGCTGGTTCGTCCACCCTTGGCTGTTCATCTCGCTCTCGGCCTGGGTGGTCTTGGTGCTTTACCGCCGCGAGTTTCGCTCACGCATCCTCCGCGCCCTCGGCCTTCCCGACTCACGGGCTTGGCCTTAGGGTGTATAGTCAGCAGGAAAGGTATGCGCAATGCCGCTACGTGGCCTGATCCTGCCCATCCTGGCGCCCATCTTGGTGCTTATGTGGCTGTGGCCCGGCCTGGCCAATGCCATGTCCCCGGAACTGGGCGCGGTTTACCAGAAATTCAGGGAGTTGCACGCCCAGCACCGTTACGCCGATGCGCTGCCGGTGGCGCAAACAGCCGTGTCGTTGGCGGAACGGGAATATGGTCCGGACCATCCCAATACGGCGACATTTGTCAGCAACCTGGCAACGGTTTACCAGGGCCTGGGTAGGGATTCCGAAGCTGAATCCCTGATCAAACGGGCGCTGGCGATCTATCAAAAATCGCCACGATCCCAGGGCCGCCATATGGTCAATGTCCTGGGGAACTATGCCGTCCTGTTGCGGAAAATGGGACGCGATGCGGAGGCGGCGAAAATTGAGGCCCGCGCCAAGGAAACCAAAAGGAAAGCACGCGCCAGGGCGGCCTTTGCCAAAATCCAAGGGAAAAAGCCCGCCGGCGCCGATGGCTCTGAATTCAAAAAGGGTGATTTCAAAAAAGGCTTGGATGCGTATCTTCGCAAGGACTACGCGGCGGCCCTTCAAATCTTCAAGCCATCGGCCATCCAGGGGCATTCCCTTGCCCAATTTTACATGGGCATTCTCTATCGCTTTGGTTACGGGGTGCGTAAGAATTACACCGTGGCGCTTAACTGGTGGAAGAAAGCCGCCCGGCAAGGGAATTTTCATGCCGAGAACAGTATCGGCATGGCATACAAATATGGCCAGGGGATCAAGCAGAGCCACGTCAAGGCCGCCGAATGGTTTGGCCAGGCCGCCGACCAAGGACTGGCCGAGGCTCAACTGAATCTGGCGCTGGCATATTTCGATGGCAAGGGATTGGCGAAAGATGACGTCCAGGCCGTCAAGTGGTTTGCCAAGGCGGCGATTCAGGGCCACCCCACTGCCCAATATGGCCTGGGCCTGATGATCAATACCGGACGTGGGGTTCCCTATAACCTGGTCGAAGCCCTGATCTGGTACAAGCTCGCGGCAAGCAAAGGGCACCGCCAATCGATCAAGGACCTAGAAAAAATCGCCAAGAAGATGCCGTCCCATCTGGCGGAAAAATTGACCAAAGCCATGGCCACGGCGGATAGAAGCGTGAAGGCATGGAAGCCCGAGGTTCAGCCCAACCGGGGGTTGCCCGCTTGGTGGTGACACTGTGGTGAGCCGCTAGGGCCCGGGCACGATGCGGTCCAAGGCGGCGAAGTCCTCCTCCGTCAAGGCCCAGTCCGCCGCCCTCGCATTCGATAGAATCTGCTCAGGCTTGGAGACCCCGGCGATGACGCTGGCGATCACCGGCTGGGACGCCAGCCATGAGACCGCCAATTCCAGCAAACCATGGCCGTGGGCGGTGGCAAAATCCTTCAAGCTATCAATGCGGTCGAAGATGGTTTCGTCGTTGAGCAGGTGGGCGCCGCGCCCTCCCCCCGCCAGGCGCGTCCCCGCGGGCGCCGGCTCCCCGCGGCGGTACTTGCCGGTCAGCAGCCCGCGCTGGAGGGGATAGTAAGGCAGGATCCCGATGCCGTGTTCGCGGCACACCGGCGCCAGATCACCCTCGATATCGCGCTGGAGCAGATTGTAGGGGTTCTGCGCCGTGATGAAGGCGGTGACGCCCATGTCACGGGAAAGCCCGAGCGCGTCACCCAGTTGGCTGCCGGTGAAATTCGAACAGCCGATGAAGCGGACCTTGCCGGCGGTGACCAGCTCATCCAGGGCGGCCAGGGTGTCTTCCATGGGGGTCGCCGCATCCGGGGTATGGAGCTGGTAGAGATCGATATAATCGGTGCCGAGGCGGCCCAGGCTGGCCTCGATCGAGGCCATGATCACGTCGCGCGACGCGCCGTCATGCAAGCCGAACTTGGTCGCCAGGATGACGTCCCGGCGCTTGGCGCCCAGGGCCTTGCCGATATATTGCTCAGACAGGCCCTTGCCATAGGTGTTGGAGGTATCGATGAAGTTGATGCCGGTGTCTAGGGCCTGGCCGATGATGGTAGCGGTTTGGGCCTGGTCACAGCGCCCGCCGAAGGCGTTGCAGCCGATGCCGACCGCCGAGACCCGCAAGCCGTCGCCGCCGCCGATGGTTTTATAGTGCATT
>CBDUSV010000019.1:0-18502 GCA_965369885.1 uncultured bacterium | reverse complement strand
AACTGGTGCCGTTCGTGTGGCAATGGTCGGAGATTTATGCCTGCCTGATGGAATCAGGCGAAGTCATCAAATTGGGCCATATCGACGAGGCGGCCAAACGGCGCACGGTTCAACTGCTCAATCCCGGCATCATCGATCAAAAATCCACCTCCCGCACCCTGCAGATGTCGGTGCAACTGGTGAAGCCGGGAGAGACCGCCGAATGTCACCGCCACACGGCGGCGGCGCTGCGCTTCATCGTCGAGGGTGACGGCACCGCCTACACCAACGTCGATGGCGAACAGATGATGATGGAGCCCGGCGATCTGGTGTTGACGCCGAACTGGACCTGGCATGATCACCACAATCCCGGGGATACGCCGGTGGTGTGGCTCGACGTGCTGGATCTCCATCTCGCCAGGCATCTCGACGCCGTCATCCATGAGAATTACTTCGACAATCCCGAACAGCACGGCAATTATTTCGAGGGTGCCTCGCAGCAGATTGTTCACACCGACGGCTATTGCCGCCAGCGCTTTGGCGCCGTGCGGGCCCGCGCCGACAATGTGGACAGCCGCTTTCTGCCCTATACCTACAAATGGCGTGACACCGTGAAAGCACTGGAAGACATGGCCAAGGCCGGCCTGAGCGATCCCCATGACGGGGTCCTGTTGGAGTTCAAAAACCCCCTGACCGGCGGGCCGGCCATGCACACCATTTCCTGTCAGGCCCAGTTGCTGGCGCCGGGAGAGCAAACCCGCCTCCACCGCCACTCCGGCATTACCATCTACCATGCGGTCGAGGGCGAAGGGGTTCTGACCGTCGGCGACGACAAGGATGTTACAGAGGACCTCGCCTGGGGCGCCAGGGACTGCTTCTTCGTGCCGTCTTATGCATGGCACAGCCACCGCAACACGTCCGCGACCGAACCGGCGATCCTGTTCTCGGTTTCCGACCGCCCGGTGCAGGAAAGTCTGGGTCTTTACCGCGAGGAACAGGCCTGAGAATTTTTGAAGATCAACAGATTTGGACATTTGAAGGAGACGACGATGGCAGACCAGGACACAAGAAGCATAAGTGAGCGCGCCCGGGGCATGTTGACGCCGATCCCAGGCGTATTCGACGGCAAGGGCGAGCCGGACCTTCCCATGATGGAACGGCTGGTGGACTTTTACATGGATGCCGGGGTCCACGGGTTTTTCGTGCTGGGATCGCAAGGCCAGGGCGCTGCCACCACCATCGAACAACGCAAAGCCATCGCCGCAACGGTGGTGAAGAAGATCGATGGCCGGCTTCCGGTGATCGTCCAGGTCGGCGCGGCGGATCCCTATACCAGCTGTGAGCTTGGCGCCCACGCCAAGGAGATTGGCGCCGATGCCATCGGTATCGTCGGGCCCTATTACTATTCGGACCGCCCGGAATGGGAGCTGATCGAGCAGCACAAGGAAGTCGACGCGGCCACCGGCCTGCCGATCCTGCTGTACAACAACCCGCAATATTCGGGTTATCCGACGCCGCCGGCGCGGATGGTGAAGCTCAAGGAAGCCATGCCCAACGTGTTCGGGGCCAAGCTTGCCAACGGCAATCTGGGCCAGGCCAAGGCCTATCTCAGGGCTTTGGGCAATGACTTCGTGATCTTCGTGCCCATCGACATGATGCTTCCCGGCATGCTGGTCGGCGTTGCCGGCTCTATCGCGGCGGGCGCCCCGGTGACGGTGCCGGAAGCCGGCGTGCAATTGATCGAGGCGATCCTGGCCAAGGATTTGGCTCTGGCGCAGAAGATACAGGTTCTGCTGATCGAGCATTCCGACCGCACGTCGGTTCTACGCCAGTATGGCCGGCGCACGACGTTTGAAGGCCTGCGCATAAGGGGTCTCGACATCAAGGAATACCCGCGCTGGACCACCAGGCCGATGACACCGGAGCATCTCAAGCTTTATGAGGACTGCATCAAGCGGTTGCTCGACGAATTGGCCCAGCTGTCGCCGGCCGCTGTCGCGGCCCAGTAATACGGCACAGTAATCTGGTCATGTGAGCCACACCGTTGGTGCGCGTTCAAGAAAAGGGCGGCCATAACTGATTAAGGAAACTACCATGGCGCATCACTACAAGGTGATTTCCGGGGACGGACATATCGATCTCAACCCGGATCTTTGGCGCGACCGGGTTGCGGCCAAGTGGCGCGACCGGGCGCCCAAGCGGGTCAAGATGCCCAACGGCGCCGACGCCATCATCACCGATGGCTCGAAGCCAAGCACCATTGGCATCACCCGCAGCGTCGGTGTGGCTCACGAGGACCTGGCCAAGCAGGTGCCGACCTTCGAAGGCAGCGCCGGCACCGGAAGTCCGGAACAGCGGGTGCGCGAGCAGGACCAGGACGGCATCGACGCCGAGATCCTGTTCTCCATGCCCCACACCACCTATTTCCGTAACGTCAAGGACAACGATTTCTACCTGGACCTGTTCCGGGCCTATAACGAGTTCCTCGCCAAGGATTACATGGTGGCGGACCCGGCCCGTCTGATCCCCATGGGCATGATTCCCATGACCGGCGTCGATGATGCGGTGGCCGAGCTCGAGCACTGCGCCAAGCTCGGCTTCAAGGGCATCCAGATTGACCGCTACCCCAGCGGCAAGTGCTATCCGACCGCCGCCGATGACCGGTTCTGGGCCGCGGTGATCGATTTGGACATGCCGGTGGCCAATCACAGCGAAGGAAGGCTGGGAAAGGAATTGCCGTCTTTCGAGTTCGACAAGGAGCCCGGCCCCGATGTTCACCAGCGCGATCCCTTTCGGTTCTTCTTCCGCTTTACCAACGAAGCCATGAAGGCGTCGACCCAGATGGCGTTCGCCGGGGTGTGGGACCGCTTCCCCGGCCTCAAGATATTCTGGGCCGAGACCCAGATCGGCTGGCTCGAATTTGGTCTGTGGCAGATCGATGATCACTATGACCGCTACATGTCCATGATCCACGATTCCTGGGGGATCGATTTCATCGAGCGCAAGCCCAGCGAATATCTCAAGGAACGCAATTACTGGGGCTTCATGCACGATCCGGTGGGCGTGAAGAGGCGCGATTGCGTCGGCGCCGACAAGCTGTTGTGGAGCACGGATTTCGCCCATGCGGCTTCCGAGTGGCCAAACTCGATCCCGATCATGGAAGAAGACTTCAAGGGCGTGCCGGAGGATGACCGCCATGCCATGCTGGTCGGCAATGCCGTGAAGTTCTTCCATTTGGACTAGGCCGTTGGCGTGAGCGGCGTCGGCACCACCCACGAAGATCTTGAGCAGTTTCTCGCCGAACACCACCTGGTCGGTGCCGGGCTCAGGCGCGAGGATATGGCGCCCCACCGCCAGGGAGATGCCCGTGCCCATTGGCGTTGGGAGGGCATCCACAAGGGCTTGATGCGGTCGGGTGAGATCGTGACCATCGGCCCGGACGGCATGACCGGGATGCGCTCGGTGGTCGGCATCGAGGCCCTGAAATTCCCGATCTGGATGAACGCCCAGATCCTCATGCCCGGCGAACGCACCCAGGCCCACCGCAACATCCGCTCAGAGACCCGGCTGGTGTGCCAGGCCCCCAAGGACGCCGCCTTCGTCTGTGAACATGAAGCCTTCCCGATGGAGCGCGGCGACGTCATCATCAGCCCCACCTGGACCTTCCACGACCACTGGAACCAGGGCTCGGAACCGGCGATCTGGGTCGACGGTTACGACAACGGCTACAATGGCGGGGTTAATATTCAAGAGCGCCTGCCCAACGACGCGCCATACCAAGAGGTCAACAAACCCGACCAATATGGGGCGCGAACCCGTGGCTTGGCCCGGCGCGCCGCCGCCGATGCGCCATATCCGCTGCCGCCGATGCGCTATCCCTGGGCCGAGACCCGCGCAGCACTGGCGGCGATCATCGAGGCCGGTGAGCAGGACGCCTTTGAGGGCGCGCACTTGATGCTGGCAAGCCCGGTGGATGGCGGGCCGACCCTGCCGACCATCGCCTGGCACGCCCAGTTGTTGTCAGCCGGCGAGAAGACCCTGGCCCATCGCCACAACAGCACCACCTTCTACTTTGCTTTTGAGGGCTCAGGCGCCATCATCATCGAAGGCGAGCGGCTGGAATGGAACCGCGGAGACATCTTCGCCACCCCGGCATGGACCTGGCATCACCATGAGAACGGCGAGGCCGGTGATTCGATCCTGTTCTCCATCGATGACTGGCCGGCCATGACCAAGATGGGCTTTTACCGCAAGGAACTGGCAACTCCCAACCCATAGGAACCAAGAACAATGGCCAATCCCAAGCTTCGTCTCGGCTTCCGGGAGCCCGAAATCGATACCAACCGCCCCTTCGTCGATGGCACCGTGAAGGTCGAGGGCTTCGATCTGGAGATCAGCGATTTCCGGGGACCCGAATATATCGATGCCTGGGATGCCAGCTTCGGCGGCCTGATGACCACCAAGGGCAAGGGCTTGCATCCCTTTGTGTCGATCCCGGCATTCCCCAACCGCAAGTTCCGCCTGGCCTATATCTTCGTTGCCTCCGCCTCGGGGATCGAGACTCCCCGCGACCTGGAAGGCAAACGGGTCGGCGTCTTCGCCTGGGACAACACCGCCGGCATCTGGGCGCGGGGCGCTTTGCAGAATCATTACGGCGTCGATTTCACCCGCATTAATTGGTTCTTCCCGGGCGCCAATGCCAAGAGCTGGGCGCCGGACATCACGGTCGGGGCCCTGCCGGATGTCTCGGAATCCAACGATTCCAAAAACGCCCTGTTCGACCAATTGTTGCTGGACGGCGAACTGGACGCGGCCATGGTGCCGAATGTGCTGGCATCGGTCAGCCGCAAGGATCCCCGGATGCACCGTCTGTTCCCCGATTACAAGACCGAGGAGCAGGCCTATTTCAAGGCCACCGGCATCTTCCCGATCAGCCACGTGGTGACATTGACCGAGGACTTCGTCGAAAAGAATCCGACGGCGCCGATGGCCTTGCTCCAGGCCTATCGCCGCGCGCGCGACGTGGCGTTTGACCGGCTTTACGGCACCGACCCGGAGATCGTGACGATTTCCTGGGCCGCCGCCGCCATAGACGAGCAACGTGCCGTGATGGGCGAGGATTATTGGAACTACAATATCGCGGACAACGCCACCACCCTGGACGCGATGATGGATTACGCCCATCAGTTCGGAGTCACGCCCGAAAGGCTCGATTTCGAGAGTTTCTTCCACCCCGATGTGCTGGATAAGGGATAACCCGATGGCCGAGACCGTGGCGGGGATGGACGACGCCTTGGCGGATACCTTGACCGCCGAGCTTGATAAGTTGGCGCTGGCCTGCCGCATCCTCGAGATGGAGGGCCACGCCACCCGCACGCTCGGCCATATGGCGTTGCGCGATCCCGAAGGCCGTGGCTTCTGGCTCAAACGCCGGGGCATCACCTTCGGCGAGGTTTACGATTGGCGTGACTTCGTTCTGGTCGATTTCGACGGCAAGAAGCTGATGGGCGCCGGTGCGCGCCACAGCGAATGGCCGATCCATGCCGAGATCCTCAAATGCCGCCCCGACATCAACGTCACGGTACATTCCCATCCCTTGCATGGCCGGGTCTTTTCGGCCTCAAAGGAGCCCTTGCGGCCGGTCTCCAACCCGGGCAATTATTTCTTGCAACCGCCGCCCCGCTTCGAGACCACATCGGAGCTGATCAGGACAGCCGAGGTTGGACGCGACATGGCCCAGTGCCTGGGCGACAACTCGGCGATCTTCCTGCGCAACCACGGCGTCGTGTTCTGCGGCGAGAACATCGCCAAGGCGACCATCATCGGCATCCAACTCGAAATCGCCTGCCGGGAGCAGCTCATGATCATGGCCACCGGGAGTGCGTGGTCCACGCCGGAGGGCGAAGAGCTTGCGCGAAAATTCAACGCCACCGGCAAGCCCGCCACCATCGATCTGTCCTTCAAATACTTCACCCGCAGGCTCGCCGCCGTGGAGGCCCTGGGCCATCCCTCATTTCCCGGCAAGCCGATGCCGATAGAGAAATAATGGCATGTAAATTTTGCGGCGATATGGGAAAATACAACGTAATCTAAGTTTTGGAAGCGGTTGGGAGGAGGAGCAATGTCCGAAAAGACCACGAACCGAACGGGTGATGACGGACAGGATTTTCGTGCCGCCATCGAGGCCGCGTCTCTCTCCCCACTGTGGGAACGCTTCAAGGACGGTCTCCCCACCGAACCCTCGGCCCTGCCACCCCATGTCTGGCGCTGGGAGTCCCTGAGCCAGATGGCCGACCGCGCCGCCCATGAAGTGCCGATGGATCAGGTAGAACGCCGGGTCCTCACCCTTGCCAACCCGCACATGCCGGGTCCGGTGGCCGCCACATCCATCAACATGGTCGGCGCGATTCAGATTCTGCTTCCCGGCGAGAGCGCCCGGCCCCATCGCCATTCCGCCAATGCCTTGCGCTTCGTGATCGAAGGAGGTGGAGCGGAAACCATGGTGGAAGGCAAGCCCTGTCCCATGGGCGAAGGCGATTTCATCATCACCCCGGACTGGTCGTGGCATGCCCATCTTCACAGCGGCGATAGCCGGATCGTCTGGTTCGATGCCCTTGATATCCCGTTGTGGCGCCATATGAACGCAGCCTTCTTCGAAGCGGGCCCACCGCCCAACCTGCCGGCGCAAATGCCGGACAGCGCCTTTACCACCGGGGGTCTGGTCCCCGACCGGGATGGGGACGGGGACCCTCCACCACATTCACCGATGTTCTGCTATCCGTGGCAATCGGTGCTTGGCGCGCTCAAGGCCATGCCGGCCCAAGCCGATGGCTCACGCAAGCTGCGCTACACCAACCCGCGCAGCGGGGGGCCGGCCATGACGCTGACGGACTGCTTCGTTCTGGCCCTGACCCAGGACCGCGATACCACACCCTATCGCACCACCAGCAATGGGATTTGCGTGGTGGCCGAGGGCGAGGGCACAAGCCGGGTCGGCGAACATGAAATTTCCTGGGCAAAGAACGATATTTTCACCTTGCCCAATTGGAATTGGATCTCTCACCATGGGGTATCCGATGGCGCCAAGCTGTTCATGGTCACCGACCGGGATGCCCTGGCGCGATTGGGGATGCTGCGCGAAGAGACCCGCCAGTAACAAAGTATCAAGTAACCAAAAAAAAGGTAAAAAACAGCCATGGAATTCGGCCTGAATTTTTTCCCTGACGTCGGCCCCGAAGACATCTCGGGCGCAAAGTACTGGAACGATGCGCTTCATCTGACCGGGCTTTGCGATGAACTTGGTTTTGCCCACACCCGGACGGTGGAGCATTATTTCAACCGTTATGGCGGCTATAGCCCCAACCCCTTGATCTATCTGACCGCGGCGTCACAGCGCGTCAAGAAGGCGCGGCTATATACCGGCGCCATTCTGCCGATCTTCAACAATCCCTTGAAAGTCGCCTCCGAGATCGGCGAGGTCGATGCCATCTCCAACGGCCGGCTCGAGGTTGGTTTCGCCCGCGCCTTCATACCCCATGAATTCCGCCGCATGGGCCGAAGCCTGGATGAAAGCCGGGCCCGCTTCGACGAAGGAATGGAAATGGTCCGCCGGCTGTTGGAGGAAGAGCATGTCACCATGAAGGGGGAATTCCACAGCTTCGAGGACGTGACGACCCTGCCGAGGCCGACCCAGAAGCCGCGCCCGCCATTCTGGATCGCGGCCTCGTCGAGCGACCAATCCTTCGTCAATGCCGGGACGCTGGGCCATGGGCTCATGACCTTCCCGCGCGAACTCACCCAGGTCAAAGACTGGATCAATCTCTACCGGGACGCTTGGCAGGCGGCGGGCCATCCCGGCCAGGGCCGGGTCATGATCGCGTTCCACATGTATTGCGCCGCCACCGACAAGCAGGCCGAAGACGACGCCCGCGGGCCCATCATGAACTATATGAAGACCCTTGCCGAAGCGGCTGGGGATTGGGACGCCGGGACCACGTCCAAGGACTATCCCGACCATCCCAGACTGGTCGCGAATTTAAAGAAAATCACCTTCGAAAAGCTTGTTGCCAATGGCGCCGTGTGGGTGGGATCGCCCCAACGCCTGCGCGATACCGTTGCGAACTACATTGAAAAGGTGGGGGGGATGGAAATCGCCTCGTTACAGGTCAATTCCCACACCATGCCGGTGGAAGGGGCGGAAGCCTCGATGCGCTTGTTCGCCGAAGAGGTCATGCCGCACTTCACCTGACCGCCGCCGTTCGGCCTAGGATTCACGAAAGCCGTAGAGCAGGGTGATGTTGATGCGCCGGTTCTCATAGCCTTCGCGGAAGTTGATATCCCCGGTGCGGTGGAACAGGTCCGAATTAAACACCAAGGCGCGATTGCAGCGGTGGGGGACATTCACTGGTTCGGCCTGTTCACGCGCGATGAAATCCGTGATCGCGGTGCTGTCGGAATTGTAGGTGGCGAAATCCCAATCCAGCGGCGCTTCCTTGTCCCACACCACCAGTCCGCCGGTGTCCGGGTCAAGATTGGCGCTGTCCGGCGTGATCCAGAAATTGACATTCACCGCCGCGAAATCGGCATGAAAGTCGATGCCGGTGAGGGTGCTGTCATATTTGAAGGCCCAAATCTTGGTGATCTGGTTGTCGCCGAAAATGCCCGGCAGCGCCAGGCGAAGATCATTGGCGACCTGGAGCAGAAGCGGGCAACAAAAGCCGTCCTCGAGAAAGGCGCCGAGATAGCCATTGTCAAATCTGAAGTCGGACCACATGGCCGATTCCAGGCAGAAACGCCGCAGCCCCTCCAGGGCCTCGGGCTTGAGCAGGCCGTCGAGAAAGCTATAGCCCGGTGAGTTGCGGCGGTAATCCGCCTCGACCGCCGCCCAATCGGTCGCCGGATTGAGCGCGCCGTCGGCAATCTCGGGTTCCAGGGCCATATGATAAAATCGGTTGTAGGTGCCGGTGATCCGTTCCGAGACATCGTCGGGCAGTTCGACCTCTTCAGTGGGGGCGTCGGTGACTTTGGTGTCGCCATCGAACAGCCTGCGCTTCAAGGCCTTGTAATCGGCGAGGACATCTTTGTAGTCCGGCCCAAGCCGGCCCTTGTCCAGCAGATAGCTCAGTTGCTCGATGTCGTGGGCGAGCTTCACCCGGGTGGTGCGGCTGAAGGTGGCAAGCTTTTCCACCTGTTCGGGCCATGGTCGGCGCTTGCGCTCAACCGCCGAATTGAAAACCTCGACGGCGTCGGAAACCTGCCCCTGGTCGATGAGGGCCTGGCCGAGATCGGTGTGACAATCCCATAGATCGGGGCTGAGATCGATCGCGGTTCGAAAATGGGGGCTGGCGGTGGCGGGCTGGCCTAGCGCCGCGTAAACTTTGCCGAGATTGTGGTGGGCTTGGACATGGGTGGGATCCAACTCGACCGCCCGGCGCAAGGGTGTAAGGGCGTCTTCGAACCGGTCGGACTCCCTCAAGGCAATGCCAAGGTTGTTATGGATTTCGGCTTCATCGGGCAGCAGCGCCGCCGCCCTTTGGTAGTGCTCTATGGCCTCCGCGGTGCGGTCTATCTCGCGCAATGCGGTGCCAAGATTGCCATGGACTTCCGCGTAGTCGGGCTTGAGTTTGAGCGCCGCCTCAAAGCTTCGGGCGGCGTTTTCCATGTCTCCGATCAACATTTGAGCATTGCCGAGCATGACGTGGCTGTCCACCCTGGCGGCATCGATGGCAATGGCGCGCCCGTGGCACAATACGGCCTGTTCGGGATCGCCGCAGGCAATATGGGCGAGACCGAGATTGTCGAGAGCGTCTGGCTGGTGGCCATCGGCGGCGACGGCCCGGCCAAGGTAGTCGACGGCCGCCGCGAACTGACCCGAATGGTAGGCTTCAAGGCCCAGGAAACAAAGCGCGTCGGGCTGCTGGGGCGAGGTGCTGAGAATGCGTTGGCAAACCGCGTGCGCCTCGTCCAAACGTCCCTCGCGATGATACGCCGCCACCTGGTTCAAAGCGGCGGTGACTGAAGCATCCCTTTGCAAAACCTTGCTTGCCTTTCCCTGCCCTTGCTTGCCCCCCTGATGGTCATGCGCCTTATGGGCTGTTGGCTTCACCGCTTTGGATCCGGATTTCCTTGCCGCCGGCGCGGAGATCCTCGCGGGTCTTGTAATCGATGATCTTGATGTCGTCCTGGGAGCCCGACCGGTTGCCCATCAGGATCATCGGACCCGAACCGGTATTTTCCAACTGGTAGAACGAGCCGCCGGTGACCAGCGCCGCCTTGCCCGGCGTCAGCACCGCCTTGCCGCCGTCCGGGAAATGCATGGTGCATTCACCGTCGATGCAAAAGAAGGTCTGGTCCGCATTGTGGCAATGCATGTCGTCGTGATCGCCGGAATTGGGGTAGTAATGGACCCAGCTATGGAACTTGCGGGTGTTCATCACCACGGTGCGCTTCTTTTCCCGGTGGGCGATTTCCAAGGTGTCGATGACTTCGATGGACATGGCTGGTTTCCTTATCAGGTGCGCCGTCAGGCGCTCAAATCGCCGTCGGTGACGCGGCGGTGGATGGCGACTTCATTGCCATCGGCGCGTAGATCGTCCCGGGTCTCGTAATTGATGTGCTTGATGACGTCCTGGGAGCCCGACCGGTTGCCCATCAGGATCATCGGGCCCGGGCCGGTGTTTTCCAACTGGTAGAACGAACCGCCGGTGATCAGCGCCGCCTTGCCCGGCGTCAGCACCGCCTTGTTGCCGTCGGGAAATGACATGGTGCATTCGCCATCGATGCAATAGAAGGTCTGGTCCGCATTGTGGCAATGCATGTCGTCATGGTCGCCGGGATTGGCGTAGTAATGGACCCAGCTATGGAACTTGCGGGTGTTCATCACCACGGTGCGCTTCTTCTCCCGGTGGGCGACTTCCACGGTGTCGATGATCTCGATGGACATGGCTGGTTTCCTCCATGGATACGGCCCAGCCGGGGGCCTGGGCCCGCTTGGGTCCGGCTGGCCGGTTTGCTTGTTTCCTTGGCCTAAGGGTAGCGGAGCGCCGGGTCCCGATCAATCCTCGTTCGTCTTAACGCCTTAGTCCGCTGCCGGTTCCGGTGCCGGTTCCGGGGCCTGATTTTCGGGCTTTTCGCTGGGTTTTGGCGCCGGTTTTCGTTGCCCCGGTTCCCAGTCTTCCTTGAGTTTCTTGGCTTTTTCGATCTGTTCCGGTGTCATCGCCTGGGCGGTGATGCCACGGTTTGCGATGGCGACGTCGCGATCGTTGCCCGGCGGCAGCCTCGAGGCCGCCAGATCGAGCCACATATGGGCCTCTACAGGGTTCTGTCCCACACCAAGGCTGTTGGCATACATGGTCCCGAGATGGAGTTGCGCCAAGCCGTCGCCCTGATCGGCGGCCTTGCGGGCCCATATCGCCGACAAGGGGTAGTCCTGCTTCACTCCCAGGCCCTTGGCATACATCACGGCGAGATTGTACTGGGCCTTGACGAAGCCCTGTTTCGCGGCCTTTCGGGTCCAGTTGGCCGATATGGTATCGTCCCTGTCGACGCCTTCGCCGGTGCGGTACATGAGAGAGATATTGTATTGGGATTTGGCATGGCCCTGTTCGGCGGCCTTGCGGTACCAGTTCGCCGCCTGGGTGGGATCGCGGAGAACCCCACGGCCGTTGGCGTACATCGAGCCAAGCACGAACTGGGCGATGGCATGGCCGTCCTCCGCCAGGGGCTTGAATTTCTTGAGAGCGTTGGCGAAATCGCCCCTGGTATAGGAGGCGGCGCCGTCACCTAGCTCGGTTACGGTATCGGCGCGTGCCGGCATGGCCACGGCAAAGGCGAGGATAAGCGCCACTGCCAGCGCTCCCAGGGCGATTGTGGTGGGCCGATATATCGTCATTCAGGCGCTCCCTTGCCAGGCAAGGTTAGCGCAATCATGCCCGCGCTGTCACCCGGTAGGCTTATCAGGGGGTTGGGAGCCACGGCGAAACAGGGCACGCTTCAGCCGGGATGGCTTGTCCGGCGCGACGGCGGCCTTGATCTCCACGGGCTTGTGGTCCGCCCCGAACATGGTGATGATCAGGCCAAGCTCGCCATCGATCACTTGCAAGATTTTAATGGCATTGGCGGGCAGGGGAAGCCGGAGATTGACGCAGAACAGAATCAACGCCGCGGTGAGCTCTTCGTTCTCGATGGTAATGATGCGCTTGTGGCCATCGGGATCGCACGACATCTCGATTTCGGCATGCACGTCGGGCTTGTCGAGGATCTTACAGTCGAGGATGCTTCCCGGCGGCAGTGCGTCCTTCAAGCGCTGCCGGCAATCCTTGACGGCAAACAACACCTCATTGGTGGTGAAAATTATGTTGCGGATTTCCCTAGGCACTTTTTTTCACCTGATTTCTTTTCCTGCCTGCAATCCCTCTATTGATAGAACCAAGACCTTAATGGCGCGTTAGGTATGTTGGTTAAGCGATTCCCTTAACGGCGGCAGGGCTTTATTTCCCACCGGTTTTTAGCAAAAAAGACTACGCAAGGCTACCGAATCCCCGTATATATTTCGGCCATGCCCAGACATATCGGGGGTGGGCTTTGACGTGGCGGGACCGGGTTCCCCATGAGGGGGATGCGCGGTTTGGTTACGTGAGTTTCCGCAAATCGTTATCTGATTTAAGTGAGCCATGGAAAAATACGGCATTGGCCAGCCGGTGCGACGCAAGGAAGACGTGCGCCTGATCACCGGCAACAGCCACTTCACTGATGATCTCAACGTCGAGGGGCAGCTCCACGCCTATTTCCTGCGTTCGCCCCACGCCCATGCCCGCATCAACGCCATAGACACTGCCGGGGCCAAGGCCGCGCCCGGGGTCGTCGATGTCTTCACCAGCACCGATACCGAGGCCGACGGCCTTGGCACCCTGCCGTGCCTGGTCGATCTCACCGAGCTCGATGGCACGCCCCTGTTCAAGCCCGCCCGCCCGGTTTTGGCCACCGGCACCGTGCGTCTCGCCGGTGAAGCGGTGGCCATGGTCATCGCCAACAGCCTGAACGAAGCCATGGATGCGGCCGAATTGATCGAGGTCGACTACCAGGTTCTCCCCGCCGTGGTCAGCTCGGTGCGTGCCCTTGAAGCGGACGCGCCGCTGTTGTGGCCGGAACGGGGCAGCAATGTCTGTCTTCACTGGCAGAACCGCGACCGCGCCGACATCGACAATATTTTCGATGGCGCCCACAAGGTGGTCGCGGTCGATCTCGTCAACAACCGGGTGATGCCGTCACCCATGGAGCCGCGCTGCGCGCTCGCCGATTACGATGCCGATAGCGGCAAAAGCACCCTTTACGCCCCGACCCAGGGCGGCCACCGCATTCAGCGCACCCTCGCCAAAGTCGTCCTCAAGATCCCGGACGATGACTTGCGTATCGTCTCCTATGCCACCGGTGGCGGTTTCGGCGTGCGCAGCAAGCTTTATCCGGAATTGGCACTCACGGTGTGGGCGTCGCGGAAATTGGCGCGGCCGGTCAAATGGCGTGGCGATAGATCCGAGACCTTCATCTCCGACGTCCACGGCCGTGACCAGATCAACCATGCCGAACTCGCGCTTGATGCCGACGGCAAGGCGGTTGCCCTTCGCATCGAAACCTTCTTGAACGTGGGCGCCTATCTTTCCGAGAACGGACCCCGCATTCCCATTACCGCGGGCGGGCAGATCGTCGGCGGCGCCTACGATATTCCGGAGCTGTATTTTTCGGTGCACGTCATGTTCACCAACACCACGCCGACCGATACCTACCGTGGCGCGGGCCGGCCCGAAGCCAATTACATCATGGAACGTCTGATCGAGAAGGCCGCGATTGAGATGTCGATCGACGCCCTTGAGTTGCGGCGGCGCAATTTCATTGCCAACGATGCCTATCCCTACACCACCCAGATGGGATTGGTCATAGATTGCGGCGATTTCCCCGCCACCATGGACCAGGCCCTGGACATCGCCGATTGGAACGGCTTCAAGGCGCGGCGCGCCGAGGCCGCGGGGCGGGGCAGGCTCAGGGGCATCGGTCTCGGCTATTATCTCGAGGCCGCGGGCGGGCGCATCTCCGAGGAAATGCGGGTCAAGTTCGAGCCCGACGGCACCGTCACCATCGTCGCCGGGTCGTTTTCCCATGGCCAGGGCCACCATACGGTGTTTTCCCAGATCATCTCGGAAACCCTGGGAGTGGAATTCGATGACGTCAATCTGGTCCAGGGTGATACCGACACCATGCCCGACGGCGCCGTCGGCACCTTCGGTTCGCGCACCTCGCAGATGGGCGGCGTCGGCCTGGTGCGCGCCTGCGGCATGATCATCGACAAGGGCAAGGCGATCGCGGGCCATCTTCTCCAGACCGACGCCGCCGGCATCCGATTCTTCGAAGGCGAGTTCCTCAGCGGGGAGAGTAGCGTCACCCTGGCCGAGGTCGCCCAGGCCGCGTTCGATCCCGAACGCCTGCCCGATGGCATGGATCCCGGGCTGGACGAGACCTATCACTATGAACGCGGCAAGGATGAAAACAACTTCCCCAATGGCTGCCACATCTGCGAGGTCGAGATCGATCCCGACACCGGAGGCCTGGAGATTGTCGCCTTCGCCGCCGTGGATGATTGCGGGAAAATCCTCAACCCCATGATCGTTCATGGCCAGATCCATGGCGGCATCGCCCAGGGGGTGGGCCAGGCCCTGTGCGAACACACCGTCTATGACGAGGACTCGGGCCAGCTCCTGACCGGCTCCTACATGGATTACGGCATGCCCCGGGCGGATCACTTCCCGCCCATGGTGGTCGATTTCAACGTGGTGCCGAGCCCGCTCAATGATCTAGGCGTCAAGGGCGCCGGCGAGGCTGGCTGCTGCGGCGCGCCATCGGCGCTGGTCCTGGCGGCCCTCGATGCCTTGAAGGACCTCGGCATCCGCCATATAGATATGCCGCTGACGCCGGAACGGGTATGGCGCACCATCCAAGATGCCCCGGGCCAAGACGCCCGCCCCGCCGGCTGATGCACAAGAACCTATGGTAAATAAGGGTCCCATGGAAAAATTCGGAATCAGCCAGCCAGTTCGCCGCCGCGAGGATGTCCGCTTCATCACCGGCGCGGGACGCTTCAACGCCGACCACAATCTCGACGGCCAGGCCCATATCTTCTATCTGCGTTCGCCCCACGCCCATGCCCGCATCAATGCAATCGATCTGGGCGAGGCGCGTCAGGTGCCCGGCATCGTCGCCATCTTCACCGGCGAGGACCTGGTCGCCGACAATCTCGACCCGCTTCCGTTCCAGGGCGAAGTCGAGACCCGCACCGGCGAGCCCATGTTCCGGCCACCGCGTCACGCCCTTGCCGTCGGCCATGTCCGCCACGTCGGCGAGCCCGTCGCCATGGTCATCGCCGAAAGCCTGGATCAGGCGCGCGATGGCGCCGATCTGATCGAGATCGATTACCAGGCCCTGGCCGCGGTTACCGACACCGCCGGCGCCGTCGAGCCCGGCGCCGCCAAGGTGTGGCCCGAGGCGCCGGACAATCTCTGCGCCCACTGGCAGAACCAGGACCCCGCCAAGGTTGACGCCATCTTCGCCTCCGCCCCCAAGGTCGCCGAGGTCGCCCTCGTCAACAATCGGGTGGTCGGCTGCCCCATGGAGCCCCGCACCGCCCTGGCCGAATATGACCCTGGGGCCGATCTCATCACCCTTTACACCCCGACCCAGGGGACGCACCGGGTGCACGACTACCTCATCAAGGGGGTCTTCAAGGTGGCGCCGGAGAACATCCGCGTCGTCTCCTTCGATGTCGGCGGCGGCTTCGGGCTGCGCGGCCGGGTCTCGGTGGAGGTGGTCTCGACCATGTGGGCGGCGAAAAAGCTGGGCCGCGCGGTCAAATGGTCGGGCGATCGTAGCGAAAGCTTCTTCGCCGACAGCCATGGCCGCGACAACGTCACCCACGCCAGGCTCGCCATGGATGAAGACGGCCATGCGCTGGCGCTTTACATCGATACCATCGCCAATATGGGGGCCTATCTGTCCATCACCGGGCCCCGGGTGCCGACCTGGAACGGCCAGCGCATCACCGGCACCGCCTATGCCATTCCGGCGCTCTATCAAAGCGTGCGCCTGGCATTCACCAACACCACGCCGACCGACACCTATCGCGGCGCCGGCCGGCCCGAGGCCGCCTATGTCATGGAGCGGCTGATGGAGTCCGCGGCGGCCGTGATCGGCGTCTCCTCCGCCGAGATCCGCCGCCGCAACCTGATCGCCACATCGGCAATCCCCTACACCAACACCCAGGACATCGTCATCGATAGCGGCGATTTCGTCGATACCCAGGCCAAGGCCATGGCCAAGGCCGGCTGGGACGGGATCGAGGCGAGGCGCGCCGAGGCCAAGGCCCGCGGCAAGCTGCGCGGTATCGGCCTCGGCTTTTTCATGGAAAGCTCCGGCGGCCAGCCCGCCGAACAGGTCGAGGTTAGCGTCACTGATGACGGCCACATCGAAGCGCTGGTCGGCACCTTCTCCCATGGCCAGGGCCACGAAACCGTGTTCGCCCAGGTGGTTTCCGAGAAAATGGGCGTGCCCTATGACGACGTCACCATCATCCAGGGCGGCGCCGACACGTCCCTGATGTCTTTCGGCGGCGGCACCCATGGGTCGCGGTCGTCGCAGATGGGCGGCGTCGCCCTGGTGCGCGCCTGCGCCAATATC
Organism: uncultured bacterium; assembly: GCA_965369885.1. GTDB lineage: Bacteria > Pseudomonadota > Alphaproteobacteria > SMXQ01 > SMXQ01 > JAZFWG01. The sequence continues at coordinate 1,804 of CBDUSV010000019.1, read as the reverse complement.
ATCGACAAGGGCAAGGTCATCGCCGGCCATCTGCTTCAGGCCGGTGACGCCGAGGTCGAATATGAGGCCGGCGTGTTCCGCGCCGCGGCCGGCACCATCACCATCGCCGAGGTCGCCCAGGCCTCGAAGGACCGGGCCAGGCTGCCGGACGGCACCGAGCCCGGGCTTGATGCGGAATATTTCTACAAGCGCGCCAACAAGGAGTTCAATTTCCCCAATGGCTGCCATATCGCCGAGGTCGAGATCGACCCGGATACCGGCGTCGTCGAGGTGGTAAATTACACCGCGGTGGACGATAGCGGCATCATTCTCAACCCCATGATCGTCCATGGCCAGGCCCATGGCGGCATCGCCCAGGGTATCGGCCAGGCCCTGATGGAGCGCACGGTCTATGATGAAACCGGTCAGCTATTGACGGCGACGTTCATGGACTACACCATGCCCAGGGCCGACGATTTCCCCGGCTTCAACGTCTCCGACAACCCCATCCCGTCGCCCAATGATCTCGGCGTCAAGGGCGCCGGGGAGGGCGGTTGCTGCGGCGCACCCTCGGCGGTGGTCAATGCGGTGATCGACGCGCTGGCGGGTCTCGGCGTGCGCCACGTCGATATGCCCCTGACCCCGGAACGGACATGGCGGATCATCCGCGAAGCTGAAAGCCAAGGAGCTTAAAGATATGGATATGAAAGGCGAACATCGCATCCCGGCATCGCGCCAGGCGGTCTGGGACGCACTCAACGATCCCGAGGTCCTGAAGGCGTCGATTCCGGGCTGCGAAAGTGTCGAGAAAGTGTCCGACACCGAGTTTACCGCCAAGGTCACCATGGCGGTGGGTCCGGTCAAGGCGCGGTTCACCGGCCAGGTCAAGCTGACCGATATCGATGCCCCCAACGGGTACACCATCACCGGCAAGGGCAGCGGCGGCGCCGCCGGCTTCGGCGAGGGCAACGCCCAGGTCACCCTGGTCGAGGACGGCGACGAAACCGTGCTCAGCTACATCGCCCGTGCCTCGGTCGGCGGCAAGCTGGCGCAGATCGGCCAACGGCTGATCGACGCCACCGCCAAGAAGATGGCCAACGAGTTTTTCACCGGCTTCGTGGCCCATCTGGAGGAAATCGGCATTGCCGCCCCCGCGGCCGCGACCGGGGACGCGGCGGAGCCGGAAGAAGCCGCCGAGGCCACCAAGACCACCCAATTGGCGTTTATCGGCGTGGTTGCCGCGGCTGTGATCGGAGCGCTAATCTGGTTTATTTCCGGCTGAGAACGGCCCATAATTGACAGTTCGCCCGTGAAATGAGAACAACAACCAAGACATAAAGGCAAAAGGAAGAGCGAAACCATGAATGTCACCATGACCATCAACGGCAAGAAGGTGTCCGCCGAGGTCGAGGCGCGGACCCTGCTGGTTCAGTATATCCGCGACCATCTTGGATTTACCGGAACCCATGTGGGCTGTGACACCAGCCAGTGCGGGGCCTGCAACGTCCATTTCAACGGCAAGGCCGTGAAGTCCTGCACCATGCTGGCGGTCCAGGCCGAAGGCGCCGATGTCCTCACCATCGAAGGGCTGGCGGACGACGACGGCACGCTCCATCCCATGCAGGAGGCCTTCCGCGAAAATCACGGCCTGCAATGCGGCTTCTGCACCCCGGGAATGATCATGGTCGCGGTCGATATCGCGCGCCGGCTGCCCGGCGCCGACGAAAAGACCGTGCGCCACCAGCTTGAGGGCAACATCTGCCGTTGCACCGGATATCACAACATCGTCAAGGCGGTGATTGACGGATCAAAGACCATGCAGGAC
>CBDUSV010000018.1:0-18729 GCA_965369885.1 uncultured bacterium | reverse complement strand
AAGAAAACGGCCAAGAAAGTAAAGACATTCCGCAAGCCGATTCCCAATGCCAAGAAGCCCCGGCTGAAAGTCGCGGGCGCGGGTCACTTCAACTCCGACGTCATCGTCGACATGCTGCATCGCTACAACCTGCCCTACGCCGCCCTCAATCCGGGCGCGAGCTATCGCGGCCTGCATGATTCGTTGGTCAATTACGGTCAGAACTATCCCCACATGATGCTGTGCCAGCACGAGGAAACCGCGGTGCAGATCGCCCACGGCTATGCCCGGGCCGCCCGCAAGCCCATGGTCGCCATCGTCCATAACCTGGTCGGGCTGCTGCATTCCAACATGGCGATCTATTACGCCTATATCGACCGCGCCCCGATCTTCATCATCGGCGCCACCGGGCCGCTCAACGAGACCAAGCGGCGGCCCAAGATCGACTGGATCCACACCGCCAACGGCCAGGGCGCCGGTATCCGTGAATATGTCAAGTGGGATGCCCAGCCCTCCACTGTCGACGGCATTCCGGAATCCTTCGCCCGCGCCTATTCGGTGATGATGACCAACCCTCAGGGCCCGACCTATATGTGTTACGACGCCTGGCTCCAGGAGGCCCCGTTGGACCACAAGGTGGCGATGCCGTCCCCCAACAGCGCCAAGGTGCCGACCAGGATTTCGCCGGACCAGGCGGCGCTGCGCCAGGCGGCGGAGATGCTGGTCAAGGCCAAGAAGCCGGTGCTGCTGGCGGAATATGCCGGCCGCACCGAGGAAGGCTTCCACGCCATGGTGGAGCTGGCGGAGACGGTCCAGGCGCCGGTCTATGACCTGGATACCCGGCTCAACTTCCCGGGCAACCATCCGCTCAATCTCAGCATGACCGACGGGGTCTTCAACGGCGCCGATCTGGTTGTTGGCCTTGATGTCCAGGACTGGGAGCGCCCGACCACCAAGCTGGAATCGGCCACCCGCAAGGTCACCAAGGTGACGGCGAAGAATTGCAAGTTCGTCGATATCGGGTTCGCCGAGCTGAAGATTTCCGGCTGGTCGATGGACCATCAGCGCATGGTGGACGCCGATCTCCGTATTCTCGCCGACACCGACATCGCCATCCCGGCGCTGACCAAGCTATGCAAGCAGCTTCTCGCCAAGAGCCCGCGCCTCATGGCCCAGGCCAAGCGGCGTGGCGCCCAGATAGCGAAGAAGCACCATGCCGCCCGGGCCGCCTGGGCCAAGGAAGGCCGGCGCAACCAGAACACCAGCCCGATCACCCTGCCGGTGCTGGCCACCGAGGTGTGGGACGTGATCAAGGACGAGGACTGGGTGTTGTCGGCCGGCGCCCTGGAGGATTGGGCCCGGCGGATCTGGAGCTTCGACAAGTCCTACCGCCACCCCGGCAAGTCGCTCGGCACCTCGACCCAGATCGGGATGTCGCTGGGCGTTGCCCTGGCGCACCGCGACAAGGGCCGTCTTGTGGTCGACATGCAGCCCGACGGCGATTTGATGTTCGATGCCGGCGCCTTGTGGGTCGCGGCCAAGCACAATCTGCCCATGCTGATCGTCATGTACAACAACAGGGCATATTACAATGACTGGGAGCACCAGATCAGGATGGCCAAGCTGCGCAAAACACCGGTGAATCGCGCCCATATCGGCATGGATCTCAGCGATCCGGATCCTGATTTCGCCTCTCTTGCCCGCTCCATGGGGTGGTATGGCGAAGGTCCCATCGACAAGCCCAAGGACGTTGGCCCCGCGCTCAGGCGCGCCATCGCCCGGGTCAAGGCGGGTCAGCCCGCCCTGATCGATACCATCACGGAAAGAAGATAAGCGATCAGCGGAGTGGACTGTTGGGCCAATATTTGTTTTCATTCCCCGCCCCTGGCTTGTCGGGGGTGCGGCGGACTGGCCCAGGGGGCCATGACCGTCGTGGTCCGATGCTGAAAGAAGTTGGGTTGGAAGAATATGCGAAGGATCATCGTCGGCATTTCCGGGGCCTCTGGCGCCATCTATGGCATCAGAATGCTGGAAGTCCTGCAGGGCGCGGACGACATCGAGGTCCATCTCGTGATGTCGGCCTCGGCGGGGCGGACCGTGGCGGACGAGACCGACTGGAAGCTCGCCGATGTCAAGGCCATGGCCGATGTGGTCCACGACAACAAGGATATCGGCGCGTCGCTCTCCAGCGGTTCGTTTCGGACCGCGGGCATGATCGTGGCGCCGTGCTCGGTCAAGACCCTATCGGGGATCGTCAATTCCTATGATGACAATCTACTTACACGGTCAGCGGATGTATGCCTTAAGGAAAAACGTCGGGTGGTATTGCTGGTGAGAGAGACACCGTTACATCTTGGCCATCTCGAGTTGATGGCGCGCGCCGCGAGTTACGGCGCCGTGGTCATGCCGCCGGTTCCGGCCTATTATCACCGGCCCAAGACCCTTGACGACGTCATCAATCAGACTGTAGGCAAGGCGCTCGATTTGTTCGATGTTCCCCACCGGCTGTTTCGCCGCTGGAAAGAGACGGAAAACACTGATTAGTGAACACTGGTAAGGGCTGGTTAGGTATAGAGTAAGTTTGAAGCATGCCTTGGCGAATGAATGCCGGGTAAGAGCAAAATGAATTAATCAGATAACAGGGTGGTTCGTTATGGAAATCGATGTGATGCTTCTGGAGATGCTCAGCAAGGCGGGCGATGCCGCGGTCATTATGTCTCAACCGCAGCGCCTGCTATTTCTTTCTATGGGCGTACTCATTGGCTTGGCCCTCGGTGTGATACCGGGTCTCGGCGGAATTGTCGGAATGGCGCTGCTGTTGCCGTTCACCTTCGACATGGATCCGTTCTCGGCCTTTGCCTTCCTATTGGGCATGGGGTCGGTGACCACGACCTCTGACACCATACCGGCTGTCCTCTTCGGGGTGCCCGGAACAACCGGGTCGGCGGCGACCATCCTGGATGGACATCCAATGGCGAAAAAGGGTCAAGCGGGCCGCGCCTTCGGCGCCGCCTATACGGCGTCGATGATGGGTGGTGTGTTCGGCGCCCTGCTGCTGGCCATCTCCATCCCCATCCTGCGGCCGGTGATGCTCTATCTCGGTTCGCCGGAACTGTTGGCCTTCTCCATCTTCGGTTTGTCCATGGTCGCCATCCTCTCGGGCGGCTCGCCCTTGCGCGGCTTGGCCATGTCCGGGTTCGGCCTCATGGTCGCCATGATCGGATCGGACCCGCAGACCGGAACTCTGCGCTGGACCCTTGATTCGCTCTATCTGTGGGATGGCCTGCCCATTGTTCCGGTCACCATCGGGCTGTTCGCCTTGCCCGAGCTTGCCGACATGGCCATCGCCAGGCGCAGCATCTCCGCCGGCAGTGAAAAAATCGATTCCAAGACCGGCCAGTGGGAGGGGGTCAAAGATGTCGGCCGCCATTGGTGGCTGGTGGTCCGTTGTGCCTGGCTGGGGGCGTCCTTGGGCGCCATCCCCGGCATCGGCGCGGCGGTTGTCGACTGGATTGCCTATGGCCATGCGGCGCGAACCGAAAAGGACGCGCACCTGACCTTCGGCACCGGCGACGTCCGCGGCGTGCTGGCGTCGGAAGGCTCCAACAACGCCAAGGAAGGCGGCGCCCTGGTGCCGACCATCGCCTTCGGCGTGCCGGGATCGGCCTCCATGGCGATCCTGTTGGGCGCGTTCCTGATTCATGGCCTGATTCCCGGCCCCGACATGCTGACCAAGAACCTGGATGTCACCTATTCCATGGTGTGGTCGGTGGGCATGGCCAACATCCTTGGCGCAGGCCTCTGCTTCGCATTCTCGGACCAGTTCGCCAAGATCGCCCTGATCCGGTCGGCGGTGATCACGCCGCTGATCCTGACGGTGATCTTCGTCGGCGCCTTCCAGGGATCGCGCCAGTGGGGCGATCTCTACGCCCTGATGTTCTTCGGCGTCCTGGGTTGGGTCATGAAGCGGATGCAATGGCCACGTCCACCGGTGATCCTCGGCGTGGTCCTGGGTGGCATCGTCGAACGCTACATGTTCATATCGGTGGAACGCTATGGCCTTGAATGGATAGGACGGCCGGTCGTCGCCGGCATGTTCGCGTTGTCGCTGTGGGGCTTGATGCGTCCGTTCATTCGCGAGATCAAGGCCGCGGGCGGTGTCAAGGTCATGATGACCTCCTTCACAGCGCCCCAGTTCAACCACGTCAGCGTGTTCTATCTGTTCTTCATGGGCTTGATAGGGGTGATGCTGTATCAAGCCTCATTTTGGAACATCGATGCCAAGATCGTACCCACCATCGTCGGCACCTTCGCCTTGATCATGGCCGGCATCAGCTTCCTCAATCACACCTTCCGCATTGAAGCGGCGGGGAGTGCCCAGGGCGAGCTTGAGGCCCGTGCGACCAAGTCGCTTCATCTCGACATCAAGGTGCAGGACTCCGACCTGCCGACGTCCACGATGCTGCTCCGCGCGGGCATCTATCTGTCTTGGCTGCTTGGCTTCCTCCTCGTCATGTCGCTAATCGGCATGATCCCGACCATCTTCGTGTTCGTGGTCGCCTATATGCGGGTTGAGGGCAATGAGAGGTGGTCCCTGGTGCTGCCTTGCGCCTTCGGGCTCACGTTCTTTGCCTGGGGATTGTTCGACCAGCTGTTGGCCCTGCCTTGGCCGCAGTCGGAGATCGGCGATCTGATCCCCTGGGTCAAGCAGAACATCCCCTCGACCTGATCGCGCACTCAGGGGATAAATTTAGGGCGGGAAGCCATGCTTCCCGCCCTTTTCTTATTCTGGAACCGGATAAGGCCCTAGGGGTGGACGTCCTCGGTGAACCAGTCGGTCGGCAGTTCGTGGCCGAGACCGGCTTCCATGGCCTTGCGGTAGACCACCGAGCCCGCCGCCGCGAACTGATAGCCGAGGCCGAGATTGTTGAGGAAGCAGGTGACCTCGCCGTCCGCCTCGCGGCCCGGCGCCGCGCCGACGATGAGGTCGGGCAGGGTCGGGTAGTCGTTGAAGTCAAGTTCCTGGGCGGCGTCCCAGGCGCGGCCCTTGCTTTCTTCCTTGAAGTTCGCCCCCTCCGCCACCACCAAGATGGGCGTGGTGTCGTGGGTGTGCACGCAGATCCGGTCCGACGCCTTGATGGCGGCGGTCTCGATCTCCGGCTTCTTGATCGAAGACAGGTGCATGCCGGGCTCGATCCAGTCCTTGAAGAACACCGGGTCGATGGAATTGGTGCCGCACATGGCGATGTCGGCGCCCTTGATGGCGTCCTCGGGCTGGTCCACCGGCGTCACCTCGAGGCCCAGGATCTCGGTCATGCGGAGGCAGAAAGCCTCGCGGTTTTCCTTGTTGGGGGAGAAACAACGCACCGCCTCGATATCGCGCACGGCCTTGGCGGCGGTGAGCTGGGTTTCCGCCTGCCAGCCCGAGCCCAGGATGCCGACGGTCTTGGCATCCTGCCGCGCCATGTATTTGACCCCAAGCCCGTTGGTGGCGCCGACCCGGATGTGCTGCATCACCCCGTCCGGGAATATGGCGAGGGGCTCGCCGTTGTCGGTGGAAAACAGAAGCACCAGCCCGACATAGCGGTCATTGGGCGCGGCGGGGATCTTCACCCGGCGCTGGGTGTTGCCGATCACGGGATTGGTGACGATGTCGGAATTGATGCGGATTGCCGAGACGCCCAACTTGGGCAACACCCCGTCCATCGATTTGAGGCCATAGACCGCGTCTTCACCGTAACTGGTCGGCGCGATGCAGTCGGACCGGGTGCGCGAGATGCCCCGGCCCGCGGCGAGTTCCTTATAGGCGTCTTCCAGCGCTGCCACGCATTCATCCATGGTCAGCAATTGCTCGACGTCGTCATTGGATAGCACCAGGGTCATCGGGCCTCCCCTTTATTGGTTGTTGATGGGGCCCGGAAGGAAAGTGGGGCGGGCATGACGCCGTGCCCCACTGTCAATTCCCACTGTCAATTCCGAGCCCGATTGGGTTACTTACAGTCGAGGGTTATGGGCTCGTTGCGGCCGCCCGGCTTGTAGTCGATCTTGCACTTCATGCCGGTCTTGAGTTTCTTGCGGTTGCCCTTCTTGCCGGCGATCTTGATCTTGGTCCGCGATCCCGAGACCTTGGATTTGATCTTCTTGCCGCCGGGGCCGGCGAACACGATGAAACGGCCTTTTTTCAGAACCTCGATGGCGACGGGGCCGACCTTGGTCGAGGGCGGTTTGACATTGAGGATCTTGCGTACCAGCGCCACCGTCGCGGGCGAATGGACCAGGGCGGCCTTGATCTTCTTGGCCACGTCCTCGCCGAACAGCGGATCGATGGGCCGGTGCGCCTTCTTGGCCTTGGCGATGAGGACGGGGTCGGTCAGGGCTTTTTTGTAGGCATTGCGCAGCGCCGCCAGGCGGTCGGCGGGAATGTTGGGCGGCCCCGCCGTCAGGCGCGCCAACTCACCCTGAGAGCCGATCAGGGCGGCGATGGACTTGGCGTCCGCGTCCTTGGTCAGGTCCATGAGCAACGGCACGCCCTTGGGCGGGATGCCGCCGACCTGAAAGATGAACTTGCCATAGCCGTTCTGGACGAACAGACCATTGGAACTGCGCGAGCCGACCGAGGCGTCGATCTCGCCGCGGCGCATGGCGAGCTCGGACGCGGCGCCGCGATAGCCCAGCACCATCTTGATATTCCAATTCAGCACCTTGGTCAGCATCATGGTGTCGTTGTAGCCGGAGCTGCCGACACCGCCCGACGACATCACCACCGGGGTCTTGCCGGAAAAATCCGCCAGGGTCTTGACCTTGGACTTGACGCTCACCATCAGGCTCCGCGGATCCGCCGCGGCCTTGCCGATCCACGACATCTTGTTGAGGTCGAACTTGATGCCCCTGCGGCCGATGACCTGCTGATAGATAAGCCCGGTATTGAAGGTGCCGATGGTGAGGCCGGTGGGCTGTGACACATAGATCTGGTTGGCCCCGATCATATGCCCGGCGCCGGGCACGTTCTTGACGATGATGGTCTTGACCGGGAGATGCTGTTTCATGTGCCCGGCGATGAGCCGGCCATAGAAATCGTAACCGCCGCCGGGGGAGGTGGCGACGACATAGGTGATGGTCTTGCCCTTGAAGAAATCGCTGCCCGCCGCGATTGCCGGTGAGGCGGCCAAGATCGCCGCCGCCGCGATGCTCAGGGTCGAAAGAACGTTTTTCGCTGTCATATCCAGATCCTCCTAGTGATCCCGGGCTAGTGATCCCGGGTGATCCCGGCCGCGTTCGGGCCAGGCTATTGCTTGGCTGGATGGTCCTGGCTGCGGCGCTATTTGTCAAGCGGCGCCATGGGCCATTTGATCCGGGCAAAAAAAGGGCGGGACACTCGGCCCCGCCCTTCAATCTCGATGGTTCAGGCTATTTCTTGCAGCTAACCTTCTTGGCTTCCAACTTGCCTTTGCGCTTGGCGACATCGGCGGTGCAGCTCATGCCGACCTTGATGTCGGCGCGGTCCTGGTCGCCCTTGCCGCCGATGAAGACATCGGTGCGCGAGCCGCTGATGCCAAAATTTTCGCCGCTGATGGTGATGACGCGGCCTTCCTTGGCGGTCTTGGTGACCTTGCCCTTGATTTCCTTGGCCGACGCGGTGTCGACCATAATAGCGTTCGAACCCAAGGCCATAACGCCAGCGATTGCTGTAGCCATAAGAATTTTCTTGATCATTTCATAGTCCTTCTGTTTGAAGCTCTCCCATAACCGGCCCGAAGCCCGGCGCTCATATGGCCACCGGGCCCGAAGACCCCTTGGCCGATCGGCGGTATCTTAGGGTGCAAATGTGGCAAGAGCAAGGAAAACGGTGTTCCTCACCGGCCACAGAATTGGCAAAAAAATCATTCCTTAACAAGGCTTTGAGGCGCCAGCCTGGTCAAAAGCCCTCGGCATTTTCGAGTTGATCGAACCAGTCGAACCCCATCTTTTTCACGATGCGGCTGTTGATGCAGATGATGCGCGCCAGGTCCTTGGAGCTGGAGTTGAAGTGCTTGTGGATGACATAGGGCGGGATATAGACGAAATCGCCCTCCTTCCACTCGAATTTCTTGGACTCCTTCGACCAATCCCAGATGAAGGCGTCCTGGCAATCGAACTCCACGTCCCAATGGAGGTCATAGCCCTCGCCCTCGACCACGTAGAAGATCTCTTCGGTGAGATGGCGGTGTTTGCCCGATGCCTTGCCCGGTTCCAGGAACTGCATGTAGGCATCGATGCAGCACTCCATGGTGTCCATCTTCTCGTGGACGATGTGTTTGATCAGGCCGTCGGGGGAGCGCTCGAACGGCATCTCCTCGGCCTTGATCAGGTTCTTCATCCGGCCCTTATAGGCCTCGCGGAATTCGGCCGATTCCTTGAGCCCCTCGGCGTAGAAGGCGCTTTTCTCGGTGCTGGCCGAGGCCCTGGCTTTTTCGTCGGGAAAGCTCATGTTTGCTCCAATTCCGTTCTATTCGTTTTTGTTGGTTGCTTGATCAAATTCGGTTGGCCAAGGCGGGGCGGACAAGGGCCGCTGCCAGGCAGCCAAATCAGCTTATTTCATAACCCAATCCGCCATCCGGCGCCATGATTTTCAGGTATTTCCCAGGGAATTCCAGGGCTTGGGAGCACACTTGCGGCTGCTCAGGTTTTCGCCCCGATGGCGGCAATATACCCGTGTAAAGGGAAATTTAACGGAAAAGCTATTTTTTGTCTAGCTACCCGGGGCCAGGATGGCATGGCCGCTGCCTGTAAAAGCCTTGAAAGCTAAGGTGTCAGAGGCTACGGTCCATGTCGTCTATGAAGTCGCACCCCCGGCACGCATGGGAGCGGGCAGGGACAGTGATATTTGTGTGTCTTCATATGAGGGTCATTGCCGGGCTGCGAAGCCATAAACGAATGCAAGGCCATTGTGCAGGTGGAGGACTCATGACCAGGGGCGAATTTGTCCTGTTGATTTCGCGGAATTGGATTTCGTTGCGGTGCTGGGCCTCGCTGGCCGTGGCCCGCACTGTGCGGCTTATGGCGCGTGTGCTCCGTGACCGGGAAGTGATGCTGCGCTCCAACGGACGTATCCGCTACCATCACCTCGGGCCGAAAATTCAGATCCTGGGTTTTGCCATCATGGTGGCGATGCTCGGCTATGCCGCCAATGTCCTGATCGTCTATGCCTCCTTTGACCGGATCATCGCCGCCAAAGACCGGGTGATCGATAGCTCCCAGTCGAGCTATTTGATATTGCACGATCAGTTCACCACATCCGAAGCGCGTTTCCGCCTGGTGGCGAAAAATCTCGAAGCCAAGCACGCCCACCTCCTCAGCCTGATCGAACAGAACGAGATCCTGAAGGACGACCTGGCATCGATCCGCAACAAACTGTGGGATTCCGAACAGACCGGCCAGCGTATTTTGGCCTCGCGCCAGGCCTTGAAGCAACATCTCGACCGGCTCGAAGGGAAGTTGCAAGGGGCGGTCAACAGCAACCAGAACCTGTCCGGCAACCTTCAGATTGTCGAATCCGCCTTGCAAAGCGCCATCGATGCGCGCGGCAAGACCATCGAGGAACGTGATCTCCTGCAGACGCGCATCAATCAGGTCCGCAAAAGGCTGGCCCATCTCCAGGACTCCCAACAGCAGGTGCTCTACCGCCTGAGCGAGCGCACCTTGGCGAATATCAAGCAGGTCAAGGGACTGGTCGCCATGACCGGGCTCAAGGTCGAGAAGTTTCTCGGTGACTTTCCCAAGGGCATGAGCGGCCAGGGCGGCCCCTTCATTGCCGCCAGCCCCAACGCCGACGATGCCGGGGAGTTTGAGGCCAGCCTGGGGGACCTCAACCGACAGATCAACCATTGGGAGGGCCTGCAGCGCCTGCTCAAGTCACTGCCGCTGACGGCGCCCTCCGATCATTTCTATATTTCGAGCCGTTTCGGCAAACGCATCGATCCCATCCGGAAGAAATGGAGCCGCCATAACGGCCTTGATCTTGCCGGGATCATAAAGTCACCGGTGCTTGCCACCGCGCCGGGCACCGTGGTTTCGGTCAGGCGTCACCCCAAATTCGGCAGGATCGTCGAAATCGATCACGGCCAGGGCATCCGCACCCGTTATGGCCATTTGCACCGAATCCTGGTACGCAGGAAACAGAAAGTCGGGTTCCGCCAGAAAATCGGATTGATGGGCAATTCCGGGCGCAGCACCGGCGCCCACATTCACTACGAGATTAAAGTCAACGGCAAACCCTATGATCCCATGAAATTCATGGAGGCAGGAAAATATGTTTTCAAAAGATAAGGGCGAAAATGCCGCCACCCGTCCGCCCGCGGCCTCGAAGCAACAGCAGATTCCTTCGATCATCAGCACCAATTTGCGAATCGTCGGCAATCTCATCAGTGAAGGCGACGTCCAGGTCGATGGCATCATAGAGGGCGATGTCAGGAGCCGCACCCTGACCGTCAGCGAAGGCGCCACCGTCAACGGCCAGATCCAGGCCGAAACCGTCCGGATCCGCGGCAACACATTGGGCCGCATCACCGCCCACAATGTCGAGCTCGGCCCCACAGCCAAGGTGGTCGGCGATATTGTCCACACGGTGATCGCCATCGAATCCGGCGCCTATCTGGAAGGCCAGTGCAAGCACATCGAGAAAGAGAAGATGGCCACCAAGGTTGCCGCCGGCGCCGACCAGACTCATGCCGGCCAAACCCAGGCGGCCGGGTCCGGCGCCGATGCCACCAAGGGCCAGCCCCAGGCGGCGCAATCAGGTGGTGCCGCGGGTCAGCCCAAGCAGGCCGCCGCGTCCAGATAGCTAAGCTTTCGCCGACGCCAGGGCCCGGGAGAAGGTCTCGGGGTCCACATTGCCGCCGGAACAGACCACCGCCACGGTCTTGTCCCGGCAATCGAACATTCCGCTTAATGCCGCCGCCAGGGCGACGGCGCCGCCGGGCTCGGCCACCAGCTTGAGCGAGCGGGCTGCCTCGGCCATGGCCTGGGCAACTTGCGCGTCATTGACGCAAACCGCGCCTTTGAGCCGGTGGGCATTGATGGCGAAGGTAATCTCCCCCGGGATCGGCGCCAGCAAGGCGTCGCAGAACGATCGTCCCCCGGGTTCGATGCAGACACGTTTGCCCGCCGCCAACGACCGCCCGGTGTCATCGAAACCCTCCGGCTCGACCGCGATGACGGCGGCGTCCGGGCACCTCTCGCCAATGGCAATGGACACCCCGGCCGAGAGCCCGCCGCCGCCGCAGGGAACCAGCACCGCGTCCAGGCAGGCATCGATGGCGGCGGCCTGTTCGGCGATCTCCAGACCGACGGTGCCCTGGCCGGCGATAATCCCGACGTCGTCATAGGGCGGCACCAGGGTGGCGCCGCGCTCTGCCGCCAGGCGTTGGCCGATCTCTTCACGGATATCTGCCAGACGGTCATAGAAGACGATTTCGGCGCCATGGGCCCGGGTGTTTTCGATTTTTATCGCCGGCGCGTCGGCGGGCATGACGATGACCGCCGGCATTGCCAAAAGCGCCGCGGCCGAGGCCACGGCCTGGGCATGGTTGCCCGAGGAATAGGCGACGACACCGCCGGGCCGTAGGCCATCGTCGATCTGGCTCAGCCGGTTGAAGGCGCCACGGAACTTGAACGATCCGGTGCGCTGCAGCATTTCCGCCTTGACCAGCAGCCTGCCGCCGACGGCCCGGTTCAGCAATGCCGATTCCACCAGCGGGGTCTTGACCGCATGGCCTTCGATCCGCCGGGCCGCCTGGGCGATGTCGGTGAAGCCGACAGGGTCTTCAGATGTCATGGCTGGGCGATCATGTCACAAAGCGGCGAGGAAATGTCCAACCGCTTCTCGCGCCTCGGGCTCGTCAAGGGTCGGGGCATGGCCGACGCCGGGGACGGTCGCACATTCGAGGCCGGGCTTCTCCCGGGCCATGCGGACGAAGGTCTCCTGGTCCAGGATGTCGGAGACTTCGCCACGGAGCGCCAGGGTGGGGATGCGCCTGAGCGCCCGGAATATTGGCCACATGTCGGGCAACACCCCATCGGCCTTAATGTGCGGTTTGATGATATCCACGTCCCAATCGAAATGGAGCAAGCCATCGCTGCCCTCAAAGTAGGTGTTTTGTGCCATGCGCAGCCAGCCCGCGTCATCATGGATCGAGAGCGCCGGGAACATTATCTTCATTTCGCGGCTCGCGGTGGGCCAGTCCTTGACCGGCCGGTCCTTACTGATGAATTCCAGGATGCGGCCGAAGCCGGCCATATTCACCTCGGGCCCGATGTCGTTGAGAATGACGCCGGCGAGCGCGGTTGGCGCCGCGACAGCGAGAGCCATGGCCAGGAGGCCGCCGAAGGAGGTGCCGAGAACGACCACGCGATGAAGATTGTTTGCCGCCAACAGGTGGACAATATCGTTGATGTAGGTCGCAGGCACATAATGGCGCCAATTGCGGTCATATTCCGACCGCCCGCGTCCGCGAAGCTCGGGGCATAGAATCCGCCGCGGGCTGAGATGCAAGGCAATTTCATGGAAATCTTTGGCATTGCGGGTCAATCCGCCGAGACAAAGCACAGGAGTCAGCTTCGCGCGCACATCACCATAATCGCGAAAATAGAGCTCCAGATTGTCCTGGGAGAAATAAAACCGGTCCCGGTATCCGTCATCCATGGCGCCAGCATAACCGGGAGGGGCCGCGAAAGCTTCCATCTATACAGCTGTCTATACAGTCTGGGGACCATGCCCCATACTCCGGGGCCCATAGTCCGGCGGCAACTGGTGGGAGAGGACATGGATCGGCTGCGAAATTTGGCGACTTGGATCGACCGCTTGAACGAAACCGTCGGGCGAACGGTGGCGTGGTTGACGGTGGCCACGGTGGTTGTCCAGTTCACCGTGGTGGTGGGGCGCTACGTGTTCGGCACAGGCCAGATCTGGATGCAGGAATCCATCATCTATATGCACGCCACGGTCCTGATGGCCGCCGCCGGATACACCTTGCTCCACGGCGGCCATGTGCGCGTCGATATCTTCTACCGCACCGCAAGTCCGGAACGCAGGGCGTGGACCGATCTTCTCGGCGTGGTTTTCCTGCTGATCCCGGTCATGATTCTCATCATCACCGTGGCGGGGCCCTATGTGGCGATGTCGTGGGCGTCCCTTGAGGGCTCGGCCGAGACCAGCGGCATTCAAGCGGTGTTTGTTCTCAAATCGGTGATCTTGGTGTTCGCCGCCCTGGTGCTGTTGCAAGGCGTCTCCCTTGCCATTAACTCAGTCCTGGTTCTCGCCGGGGTCCCGGTGGTGGCGCCGCCGGGCCAGGGCGACAGGATCTGAAGGCCAGGCCTTGGCCGGGATCAGCGGGAAAACACCTAGGACATGAGCGAAATTCTCGCAGGCCTGCTGTTCGCCGTGACCTTGGCGGCCCTGCTGGCGGGCTTTCCCGTCGCCTTCACCCTTGCCGGCTGTGCCTTGATCTTCGCTTTGCTCGGCCAAGTTGCCGGGGTCTTCGATCTCGCGCTGCTTGGCGCCTTCGCGCCGCAGATATTCGGGCGCATGACCAACGGGCTGTTGGTCGCGGTGCCTTTGTTCATCTTCATGGGGGTGATGCTGGAGCGCTCCCGGGTGGCGGAAGAACTGCTCGAGACCATGGGCCGGGCCTTCGGAAGCCTGCGCGGCGGTCTCGGCATTTCGGTGATCCTGGTCGGCGCCCTTCTGGCGGCGTCGACCGGCATCGTCGGCGCCACGGTGGTGACCATGGGATTGCTGTCGCTGCCGACCATGCTCAAACGCGGCTATGACCCCAAGCTGGCGGCGGGCACGATCTGCGCCGCCGGAACCCTGGGCCAGATCATTCCACCGTCGATTGTGCTCGTGCTGTTGGGCGAGGTGATGTCGTCGTCATACCAGCAGGTGCAGCTCGCCCAAGGCAATTTCGCGCCGGATTCGATCTCGGTGGGGGATCTGTTCGCCGGCGCCCTGTTGCCGGGCCTGGTGCTGGTGGCGCTCTATTTGATCTACATGATCACCGTCGCCCAGTTGCGCCCAGAGGCCGCGCCGTCGATCCCGGCCCGGGAGTCGGGCGACGCGGCGCCGGGGGTGGGGCAACTCGTCGGTGGCCTGGCGCCGCCGGTGATCCTGATCTTTGCCGTGCTGGGCTCGATCCTGGCCGGCATCGCCACTCCGACCGAGGCCGCCGCCATCGGCGCCGTCGGCGCCACGCTGTTGGCCGGCGAACGCATGGCGGGCCATGGCAAGCTGCCGATCCACGGCGCCGCCATCGCCATGGTGGCCCTCTTGGCCCTCACCGCGAGCCTGGATTTGCGCCTGGGGCGGAGCGCCGCGCCGCTGGCTGACCGTTTGGGAATCTATGCCGCCTTCGCCTGCTCGGCGGTGCTGGCCTGGGGGCTTGGCGTTGCCCTGGTGCGCCTGTTCCGGGCCGGCGTGTTGCGCGAGGTCATGGGCGCGACGACGCGGGTGACCTCCATGGTGTTCGTCATCCTGATCGGCGCCGCCTTGTTCTCCCTGGTGTTCCGTGGCTTCGGCGGCGATGACATGGTGCATGGGGTGTTGTCGTCGCTGCCCGGCGGCGCCGTTACCACCATGGTGCTGGTGATGGCGGTGATGTTCGTCCTCGGCTTCTTCCTCGACTTCATCGAGATTACCTACGTCGTCGTGCCCATCGTCGCGCCGACCCTGATGGTGATGGGGCTCGATCCGTTGTGGCTGGGGGTGATGATCGCGGTCAATCTGCAGACCTCGTTCCTGACGCCGCCCTTCGGCTTCGCCCTGTTCTATCTGCGCGGCGTGGCGCCGCCCGAGGTCACCACCATGGACATCTACCGGGGTGTGGCGCCCTTCGTCGTCATCCAGATCCTGGCGCTGGCGATCCTGGCGCTGTTCCCCGGCCTCGTTACCTGGCTGCCGCGGGTGATCTACGGCCCCTAGCTAACGCGCGAGGTCGCGGTCGAGGGTGAAGGCCAGGGCCTGGTTGCCGTTGCGGTGGCGGTAGATCTGGAGATTCTCCAACACGCGCTGGACATAATCGCGGGTCTCGTTGAACGGGATCAATTCGATCCAATCAATGACATCGATCTCACCGGAGCGCGGATCGCCGTTCGCTTTCAGCCATTTGCTGACCCGGGCGGGCCCGGCGTTATAGGCGGCCAGCGCCAGCACATAGGATCCCTTGAAGCGCGTGATCATCTGGCCGAGATAGGCGGCGCCCAGGGTGAGATTGTAGTCGGGATCGGTGGTCAGCCGGTTGCGGGAATAGCCGATGCCCAGCCCGCGCGCCACCTTGCGCGCGGTGGACGGAATCAGCTGCATCAGGCCCCGGGCGCCGGCGTGGCTGACGGCGCCGAGATCGAAGGCGCTTTCCTGGCGTAACAGGCCCAGCAACAGCTCGGTTTCGGGACCGGCGTTGCTTTGCGGCAGGGCGACGGTGGGGTAGGCCGCGCCGATCAGCGACACGCCCCGGCGCAGCGACCGTTTCGCCGCCTTCACCGCGATATCGCGGCGGTTGTGGGCCAAGGCCAGGGAGGCGACAAGGGCGTGTTCACCTGGGCTTTTTGCCCGGCGATTGAGATGAAAAATGAAGCGGCGCAGAAGATTTTTGTCGTCGATGGCGCCGATCAGATTGGCCGCCTTGACCAGTTCGTCATTGGCGAAGGCTTGCGTTTGGGCCTGGTCCGGGTGCGGGTCTTCGGGGATGGCGGGCCGGTCCTTGTGGTCGAGCCGTGCTGCCGCGAGCTGGCCATAGAATCTGGTGAATTGCCGCGCCCCGTTGGCGTACCACTCCTGGGCCAGCTTTTTTTGGCCGGCGGCTTCGGCGGCGCGGCCCGCCCAATAGGCGCCGCGGGCGAGGCTGACCGGATAGCGCACCTTGTTGTAAAGCGCGGTGAAATGTTTGAGCGCGGCGGCGTTGTCCTGTAAGAAGCGCAGCGAAATCCATCCGGCGAGCCATTCGGCATCGGCGAAGGCGGCACCCTGGGTCTGGTGGTGATCGCGGGCCAGCTTGTAGGCGATGGAGATTTCGCCCTTGTTGAGGGCCCGGCGGGCCAAGGCGCCACGCTCCCGCCACCATGCCTTGGGCCGCCCAAGGCTTTTCGGTTGGTGGGCCAAGAGCGCGCGGGCCTCGGCGTCGCGTCCCTTGCGCCGGCGCCAGCGCAGCCTTTCATAGACGAAACCCGGATCGGTCATCAGCTCCTTGGGGATGCGGCGGATCGCCCAATCGACCCCGCCGCGGAACTGGCGCAGCCGGATGCGCGCCCACGCCAGGGCCCGGTGGTCGGATTTGACCCGGCGCATCATGCGCCGCGCTTCCCAGCTTCTGCCGTCCCACAGCAGGCGGTCCAGGCGCAACACATGGTTTTCCGCCGTCAGGAGTTTGCGCCAGCGGCGATAGAAATAGCGCTCCTCGCGGCGCGCGAAGTTGCCCTCGATCCAGGTCCGCTGGATCACGGCGATGGCCTTGTCCCTTTCCCCCGCATTCAAATGGATGCGGGCCAGGCGGGCGAGGCCTCTTTTGGTCAAAGGCGGGTAACGGGCGAACCAGTCACGCACCTTGGCATCGGGTTCGCCATTGGTCAGGGCGTGCTCGGCGGCCCGGCGCAACCGCTTCTGGCTCGGCCACAGGGGGTTGTCGGTGATGAAGCGGGTGATGGCTTTGAAGCTTGCGGCGGTGGCGGGCCGGGTGTAGTCGACCCATGCCACCACCTTGGTGGCCACCGGGTCCGATGCGCGCGCCGCCAGACCATAGGCCACCGCCCAGTTCTTGGCTTCGATGGCGGCGATCAGGCTGCCATGGACGCGCTCGACCGGCTGGCTGGGGGGCGTCAGGGAAATATGCGCGGCGTGGCCGGGGGCCGCCATTGCGGCGGCGCCCAAGAGGGCCAGTGCACCAAGTGGAAACCAGAACCTGGTCATGCGCATCCCTGATATTGCTCTAAATCGTGCAAGGCCACCACCAATCGCCATCTTAGGGGCGGCTCCCCGGCTCAACAAGTGGCGTGCCGCCCTTGCCGCCCAAGGCGGCGGAGGCTATTTTCAATTGTGCCCTCGCCGCGTGGGGGCCGTCAGCACCGCAACCCTTTATGAGTACAGACCCTAGTGGAGGCGGAAATGTTTAAAGGTTCCTTTACCGCGCTGATAACGCCTTTTGTCGGCGGCGATGTGGATGAAAAGGCCTATCAGGCCCTGGTCGAATGGCAGATCTCATCCGGGACCCACGGCCTGGTGCCGTGCGGCACCACCGGCGAATCGCCGACGCTGAGCCATGACGAGCACATGCGGGTGACCGAATTGTGCATCGAGGCCGCCAACGGCAAGGTCCCGGTGATCGCCGGCGCCGGGTCGAACTCGACGGAAGAGGCCATCATGCTGACGCGCCACGCCAAGGACGCCGGCGCCGATGCGGCCCTGATCGTCACGCCCTATTACAACAAGCCGACCCAGCAAGGCATGATCGAGCATTTCACCGCGATCGCCGACGGGGTCGACCTTCCCCTGATCATCTACAACATCCCGGGCCGTTCGGTGATCGATATGCGGGTCGAGACCATGGCCTCCCTTGCCGCCCATGCCAATATCGTCGGCGTCAAGGATGCCACCGCCGATCTGGTGCGCCCGGTCAATACCCGTCTCGCCATCGGTGATGAGTTCTGCCAGCTCTCCGGCGAGGATGGCACCGCGGTGGCGTTTCTCGCCCATGGCGGCCACGGCTGTATCTCGGTAACCGCCAATGTGGCGCCCGGGCTTTGCGCCGACATGCACAATGCGTGGATGGCGGGCGAAATCGACAAGGTCATGGCGCTCAACGACAAATTGATGCCGCTCCACAACGCCCTGTTCATCGAGACCAGCCCGGGCCCGGTCAAATACGCCGCCAGCCTTTTGGGGCGATGTGGCGATGAGTTGCGCCTGCCGCTTGCCGCCATCGCCGACGGCTCCAAGCAGGCGGTGCGCGATGCCATGACCACGGTCGGCCTGCTGAGCTGACTGCGATGGCGCGCGGGGTCCTGATCAACGGCAAGATCGCGGTGCAGAACCGCAAGGCGCGTCACGATTATATCATCGAGGACAAGCTCGAGGTCGGCATCGTGCTGGTCGGCACCGAGGTCAAGTCCCTGCGCCTCGGCCAGGGCAACCTGACGGATGCCTACGCCACCGAGCGCGACGGCGAGATTTTCCTGTTAAACGCCCATATCCCCGAATACCGCCACGGCAACCGCCAGACCCATGGCCCGCGGCGTGCGCGCAAGCTGTTGCTGCACAAGCGCGAACGCGACCGCGTTCTGGGCTCGATCAAGCGTGACGGCATGACCGCGGTGCCGCTTTCGATCTATTTCAATGACCGCGGCCTGGCCAAGGTCGAGCTCGGCATGGCCAAGGGCAAGCGCAAATACGACAAGCGCCAGGCGGCCAAGGAACGCGACTGGAAGCGCAACAAGGCCCGCCTGCTGCGCGACAGGGGCTGATCGGCGGCCTTAGCCTATGCCATCAATGGCGTGGCCCGGATCCCCGGGATGAGGGCGAGCCTCAAGTAATGTTCACTTGACGTTCAAGGGGATTTCAGTGGTTTCCTTAATTTTTTCCATCGAAAAATATGACGTGACGTCCTGAAGAGGCGCCGATTTTATGATTCTTTTGTAGACACGGTCATAGTCGGCAATATCGGCGACGATGATCTTCAGCAGATAGTCGTAATCGCCCACCTGTTCCTCGGGGGTGTTTTTCCAGAGAAA